>JAISSL010000065.1 GCA_031273145.1 Zoogloeaceae bacterium
AGAAAACGCTCATAAATGCTGCCAAGGATGTGAATCGGGATGGCATCAAAGTTGTAAGGGCTGTTCTCGGCGGCAAGGCGCTTGCAAATATCGCCAAAAACTGCCGCATCCACCTCGAAACCGGCATCGTCCAGCCGGGGCAAAGGCTTGAAGACAATGCCGTTGTAAAGCGCGTCAAGCCGGTGACTGGCGGATTGAAAATCAGCCCAGGCGTTCTTGCGCCTGCCAAGGTTGGAGACGCGCACTTCGGTTTCAATCTGTTTATCTTCCAGAAAGCGCATGAAAACCAGACGATCCAGCGCGCGCTGCGCGAGTTCGGTCAATTCTTCGGAATCAAGCGTGGTATCGGCCTTTTTGAAGGCTTTTGCCAACGTCTCCCGATATTCGGCAAGTTCCAGCAGGAAACTTTCATCCACAGGCTGATAGCCGCCCTTGAACAGGCCGCGTTGTCTGGCTCCGCCCTTGGGCTTGGGCAATTCATCCACGCGGCGCTGATAGGAACCATTTTCATGCGCTTCGCGGGAAAAAAGCCAGTAAAACTCGGCGAAAGTATCCGAGTTACGCAAGTCGCCATAATGCCAACTCTTGTATGTCTGTTCCAACGCGGTACTATCCGGGCGCGGACGGCGGCGACAATCCAGTACCCGGATTTGCGCGAAGTTCGTCAACACTGCCAACGGCGTGCCCGCGCTGTAGCCATAGCGCAAGGTCTGAAAATGCGCGTCAATATCCTGATCCAGATGAACGCTTGGCTTCTTGGCCTCAACATAAAACCTCGCGTTGCGAAAATTTGGCGCAAGGTAAAAGGCGTAATCGGCGCGTTTCTGGGCGCGGGCGTTATAGACAATCAGCCCGGATTCAACCTTGACTTCCTGCTCGTAAGGGTTGTGCTGATGCTCATGGTCGACATCCCATCCAAGCGCCTTAAAGAGCGGGTCAATAAAATCCTTGCGCGCTGCCGCTTCCTGATAATCCGGCTGAAAATACGTCTTTTGCGCGTAGCTATCGAAATGATCAATCAGTTTGCCAACCTTGGCATGTGCCTGCAAAAAGGCTTCATTGGATGTAGTCGTGGTCATGGGGTGTTTTTCTTTCATGAGACTGGATTTACAAATTGGTCTTGCAGATGGTGATGTTTAGCCCCCTTTTTAAAGGGGGTGGCGCGAAGCGCCGGGGGTTTGCGCTTTCCAACAAATTTTCTCTGGCGCACATTGCTGTCCGCAGGACAAACCCCCGCCCCTTCGGGGCACCCCCTTTCAAAAGGGGGCTTGGTGTGGCGCGTGTTGCCTGCGAAGGCTTCATTGGATGGGTTGTTCATGGGTTGCCTTTACTCAAATCGCCCTTCCAGCGCCGCGATGGCGGGCAGGGTCTTGCCTTCCAAAAATTCCAGAAACGCGCCGCCGCCCGTCGAGATGTAGCCGATATTGTCGGCAATGTCGAATTTTGCTATGGCCGCAAGCGTATCGCCGCCGCCCGCAATGGAAAAAGCCTCTGAATGGGCAATGGCCGAAGCGAGCATCTTGGTTCCGCCCGCAAACTGCGCGTATTCAAACACGCCGACCGGCCCGTTCCAGATAATCGTGCCCGCATCCGCAATGATCTGCGCCAGATGCGCGGCGCTCTTGGGGCCAATATCCAGAATGCGGTCATGCGCGCCGACTTCCCGCACGGGAATCTTATTGGCGCGGGCAAGGGCGGAAACTTCATCCGCCACGACGACATCCACCGGCAAGGGCACTTCCATGCCGCGCTCAAGCATCATGTCCATGATGGTGTGCGCTTCCTTGACCAGATCGGGTTCGGCAAGCGAATCGCCAATCCGCGCCCCGGACGCAAGCAAAAACGTGTTCGCAATGCCGCCGCCGACAATCAACTGGTCGACCTGGGTCGCCAACGATTTCAGAATGGTGAGTTTGGATGAGACTTTCGCCCCGCCGACAATGGCAACGAGCGGACGGCGCGGCGACAGAAACGCGCGGGAGAGCGCGTCAATTTCCGCGCCCATCAGCATCCCGGCACAGGCAACCGGCGCAAAGCGGGCAATGCCGTGGGTCGTAGCTTCGGCGCGGTGCGCGGTGCCGAAAGCGTCATTGACATACACGTCGCAGAGCGCCGCCATTTTCCGGGATAGCGCCTCGTCGTTCTTTTTTTCGCCCACGTTGCAACGACAGTTTTCTAGCAACACGGCTTCGCCGGGATTGACCTGAAACCCGCCTTCCACCCAGTCGGTAACAAGCCGCACGGGTTTTTGCAAAAGCTCAGAGAGACGCGCGGCAACCGGCGCGAGCGAATCTTCCGCCCCGACCTTCCCTTCACTGGGACGCCCCAAATGGGAAGTAATCATGACGGCGGCGTTCTGTTCCAGACAATAGCGGATGGAAGGCAGCGAAGCCCTGATCCGGGTATCTTCGGTAATGTGGCCCGCCTCATCCTGCGGCACGTTCAAATCGGCGCGGATGAAAACACGTTTGCCGGAAACATCCAGTTCGGCGAGTTTTTTGACCTGCATGGTTAGCTCCTGAGAGAAAAGGGGAAGGTTTTATTCCACCGTGACGGATTTTGCCAGATTGCGCGGTTTGTCGACATCCGTGCCCTTGATGAGCGCGGCATGGTAGGCCAGCAGTTGCAGTGGGACGACGTGCAGAACGGGAGACAACGCGCCGTGGTGTTCGGGCAGGCAGAGAATATGCACGCCCGCTTCATCAATCGCGCTCTCGTTCAAATGTCCGTCCCGGTCGGCAAAAACGTAAAGCTCGCCGCCTCGGGCGCGAACCTGTTGCAGATTGGATTTCAGCTTTTCCAGCAGCGCGTCGTTGGGCGCGACCGCAATCACCGGCATTCCCCGGTCGACCAGGGCAAGCGGGCCGTGCTTCAATTCGCCTGCCGGATAGCCTTCCGCGTGGATGTAGGAAATTTCTTTCAGTTTCAATGCGCCTTCCAGCGCGATGGGGTAATGCTGTCCGCGTCCCAGAAAGAGGGCGTGTTCCTTGCTGGCGAAGTGGCCTGCCCAGGCGGCGATTCCCGGTTCCAGCGTCAGGACTTCCCGCAGCGCGTTGGGCAGATGGCGCAGTTCCGCCAGATAGCCCGCTTCCTGCTCGGCGGACAATTGTCCCCGCTGTTTGGCGAGCACGAGCGTTAAAAGAAAGAGCGCGGCCAATTGGGTGGTAAAGGCTTTGGTTGAGGCCACGCCGATTTCCGGCCCGGCGCGGGTGATGAAGCGAAGCGCCGTCTGGCGCACGATGGCGGATTCCGGCACGTTGCAGATGGCAAGGGTCAAGGGTTGCCCCAGCGAACAGGCGTGGGCAAGGGCGGCCAGCGTATCGGCGGTTTCGCCCGATTGGGAAATGGCAATGATGAGCTGGCGGGGATTGGGGACGGACTGGCGGTATCGGTATTCGCTGGCGATTTCAACCTGAGTGGGAACGCCCGCTATGGCTTCCAGCCAGTATTTTGCGACCATGCCCGCGTGGTAGCTGGTGCCGCAGGCGAGAATCAAGGCCGAGTCGACTTCAGCAAAGAGTTTTTCCGCATCCGCGCCGAAGAGTCCGGCCTGGAGGGCGCGGGTTGTGCCGATCATTTCCAGAGTATTGGCGAGGGCTTCCGGCTGCTCGAAAATTTCTTTCTGCATATGGTGCCGGTAATGCCCCAGTTCTATCGCGTCGGCGGAAAGGCTGGAAGTGACGACGGCTCGCTCAACGGCTTCGCCATTCAGGCGGCAGATGTGCATCTTGTCCATGTGCAGGTCGGCTAAGTCGTCGTCTTCCAGATAGACCATCTGGCGGGTGACTTGCAAGAGGGCGGAAGGGTCAGAAGCCGCATAAAAGCCCGTATCCCCAATGCCCAGAATGAGCGGCGAGCCTTTACGCGCCAGGACAACCCGTCCCGGATCGGAAGCGGCAATGGCGGCAATGGCGTAAGCGCCCTGCAACCGCTGACAGGCAAGGCGGGTTGCGGTCAGCAGGTCTGGCGCGTCCTTGCGGCAGGCGTTGATGAGATGGGCGATACACTCGGTATCGGTATCGGAGGTGAAAACGTAGCCTGCCGCTTCCAGTTCCGTTTTCAGTTCGGCGTGGTTTTCGATGATGCCGTTATGCACGACGCAGAGGTTATCGGAACAATGCGGATGGGCGTTGCGCTCTGCCGGAGCGCCGTGCGTTGCCCAGCGGGTATGCGCGATGCCGCAGCCGCCGTGGAGTCCATCCGTCTTTTTTTCCAGTTCGGCGATTCGCCCTACCGCGCGCCGCCGCTCCAACCTGCCTTCCTGCAAGAGGGCAAGACCCGCCGAATCGTATCCCCGATATTCCAGCTTCTTCAAGCCTTCGAGCAGAAGGGGAACCACATCATGCCTTGCCGTTGCCGCAACTATGCCGCACATTGGGTACTCCGGTGAAAATGTGAAAGACAGAATTTTAGCGCATTGGCAGGTTTTCGTTGGGATTAGTCTTGCATATCTTGCAGACGGTATTTTGTAACGAAGAATCCCCTTCTCTTGCGGCAGGGCTACCCACCGTCGCAGAATAATGGTATATTTTGACCAATCCTCTGCTGCTGGCGCGGGCGCAAAGGTTGCCTACCTGCTAGCCTTGCTCAAGGATTCAGGTCTCGCCCGCCGTAGCCGCAGAAGGAGACGCAAAAGTTTTTTTGTGCCAAACTAGGAGAAATGCAATGAACAGGCTTTTTTTGTTATTTTGTCTTCTGATGCTTGCAGGTTGCGAACAAGAAACCTATTGGTTTTATGTCTCATTTCGTAATGTTTGCGCCTATCCGGTTCATATAACTGCATATCGTAATTCCAATGTGTTTCCATCAGATGAAATTCTGGACCGATACTTGTTGGAATCCAATGATTCTGTAACAGTTTTTCATCGTGTTGAATGGAGTGATGAAATTCATGTTCCTGATGATTATAAACTGGAAATAAGCGTCAATGGTAAAACAATCAGCCTGGATAAGGCGCAATTTCTCGAAGTGTTGAAAAAGAGCGACTATTCCAGAGAGAAAGGTGCCTGCATTATATGCACGAGTAACAGGTTTTCTGGCACAATCAGCACACCTTCACTCTGCCCGGTCGCAGAGGAAAATGCTGAAAATTTGCAATGATTTTTGTGAGGAGAAATGCAATGAACAGGCTCTTTTCGTTATTCTGCTTTTTGATGGTTGCAGTTTGCGGCTCTGCACATGCTTCTCCGCAACGTGCGTATGCCTTTGGCGTCGACTTACACAACGCCTGTGGTTATCCCATTCAGGTGAAAGCCATTCATCATTTTGATAGAGAATCATTAGATGACGCAAAGATGGATCAACGTATAGAACCCGGCGAAACAACATGGGTTTTGTCGGTTGAACACATTTCTAGCAATATACGTCGCGCCATTCCTGACAACTACCACTTGGAGATAATTGCTAATAGCAGTATTATTAGTTTGGATAAAACCAAATTTCTTGAGGTGCTAAAAAAGGCAAAATATCGTAAAG
>JAISSL010000117.1 GCA_031273145.1 Zoogloeaceae bacterium
CGCTTCCGGCATTCTCTCCGAAGGCGCCCAAATCCAGACGGAACTGGAAGCGGCAGAAGCCAGGCTCTCCGTCCTGCTGGATGAAATGAACGCGCTCCTGGCCGCCATTCCCAACCTGCCGCACGAATCTGTCCCCGTGGGCGCGGATGAACACGGCAACGTGGAAATCAAGCGTTGGGGGACGCCCAAAACCTTCGCTTTCCCGCTCAAGGACCATGTTGAACTAGGCGAAGGCATGGGCAAACTGGATTTTGCCGCCGCCGCAAAAATCGCGGGCGCGCGTTTTACCGTACTGAAAGGCGAACTGGCGCAACTGCAACGCGCCTTGATCCAGTTCATGCTGGATACGCACAGCCGGGAACACGGCTACACCGAGCTTTATGTGCCCTTCCTCGCCAACCGGGAAAGCCTCACCGGAACTGGACAATTGCCCAAATTTGAGGCAGATCAGTTCAAGCTCGTCCGCGCGGAAGACGAAATCCCGTTCTGCCTGATTCCGACGGCGGAAGTGCCTGTGACGAATCTCGTCCGGGATGAAATTCTCGCCGCTGCCGACCTTCCCCTTAAATTCGTCTGCCATACGCCCTGCTTTCGTTCCGAAGCGGGCGCGGCCGGACGCGATACCCGTGGCATGATTCGCCAGCACCAGTTTGAAAAGGTGGAACTGGTGCAAATCACCCGCCCGGAAGATTCCTGGGACGCGCATGAAGCCTTGACCCGGCACGCGGAAATCATTCTGGAAAAGCTGGAACTCCCCTACCGTCGCGTCGTCCTGTGCACCGGCGACATGGGCTTTTCTTCCGCCAAGACCTACGATCTGGAAGTCTGGCTCCCCGCGCAGAATACCTATCGGGAAATTTCCTCCTGTACCAATTTCGAGGCGTTTCAGGCACGGCGGATGCAGGCGCGGTTCAGGAACGAAAAGGGGAAAATCGAACTGGTGCACACCCTGAACGGTTCCGCTCTGGCAGTAGGCCGTACACTGGTCGCCATTCTGGAAAACTACCAGCAGGAAGACGGCAGCATCGCCATCCCAACCGCGCTAAAGCCCTACATGGGCGCTATCGAAGTCTTGTAGACGATGTTGCACATGGCAATTGAAAAACCATCGGGACTGCGGACGGGTCTTGCAAACGGCAAGACGCGCCACAACCCTTGGGAAAGGCAGTGTCAATACCTTATAGCAATCGGAAAATGATGAAAACAGTACTCACTCCGTCATTCCCGCGTAGGCGGGAATGATGGAGTGGGAGACGCAAAAGCACTGGGGCGCTCGGAGCGGGTTTACCGCAAACCGCTTGCTTTGGCGGTTTTTTATTGCCTTCTCCTTCTGATAGGAAAATCAATAGATAAACCGCTCGCGCAGCTTTTCAAGGTGGCAGAGGGCAATCAGGTTTTTCGCGCGTTCTTGCGCGTCGCCGCGATTCTGCCCCGTATGTCGCGCGATAATGAGTTCGTTCTTCAGCGAATGTTCCCAGCCGACCAGTTCCGTCACCCGAACCTGATAGCCATGCGCCTGCAACAGCAGGATTCGCAGGACGTTGGTTACATGCGCGCCAAATTCCCGGCTGTGCAGGGGATGTCGCCACAGTTCCGCCAGCGGTTCTTCCGCAAGCGCCTCTGCCTTCTGCGCGCGCAAGACCGCCGCGACTTCGGCCTGACAACAGGGAACCAGCGCAATAAAACGCGCCTGTCTGGCAAGCGCAAAGCGAATCGCGTCGTCGGTTGCGGTATCGCAGGCATGAAGCGCCGTCACCAGATCAACGCTCTCTGGCAGCAGTGGCGAAGTGATGGATTCCTGGATGGCAAGCGCATGGAACGCCATCCGGCTAAAGCCCAGTTTTGCGGCAAGGGCGCTTGCTTTTTCCACCAGTTCGGCTCGCGCCTCGATGCCATAGACAAAACTTTTCGGGCGTGTTTTCAGGAACAGGTCATAGAGGATAAAACCCAGATAGGATTTGCCCGCGCCGTGGTCGACCAGGGTCATCGTCTCCGTTTCTGGAAATTCGGCAAGCAACGGCTCGATGAATCCGCAGAGGTGATACACCTGCTTTAATTTGCGACGCGCGTCCTGATTGAGCCTGCCTTCCCGGGTAAGCAGGTGGAGCGCCTGCAACAATGCCGGCGATTGTCCCTGCCGGACTTCCGGCTCATGCGCCAACGCCGCAAGGTTCTTCTGTTTTTTCACGCTTTTCATGCCTGTCAGGAAAGGGTTTATAATTCCACCTTCCAATTCTACCCGTGAGGAACCTATCATGCCCGTTCGGATTCGCCCCCCATTTTGTTCTTTTCGTCCGCCTGCATTGTCTGCCCTTCTTCTGGCGGCCATGACCGCCGGTTGTTCCCAGCCGGATACCTCCGACCCCAAGATAGCCGAGCGCATTGCGCCGGTTGCCCGCTTTGAATTAGGCGCGCCCGCCGCGACAGCCTCAGAAGCTGCCCCGCACGAAACGGAAGGGACAGCAGCGCCCGAAGGCAAAGACGGCGCGACAGTTTACGCGCAGCTTTGCAAGACCTGTCACGACATCGGCCTTTCCGGCGCGCCCAAGCTGGGCGACCACGCCGCCTGGGCGCCCCGCATTGCGACGGGGATGGATGCGCTCTATCAATCTTCGCTGAACGGCAAGAATGTAATGCCTCCCAAGGGCGGCAACACTTCCCTTTCGGATGAAGAAGTCAAGAGCGCCGTGGATTTCATGGTTGCGGCATCCCAATAGAAGCCACAAACTTTTGCGGTTGTTACGGTCATGTTGCGCCTTTTTTCACTATTGCGTTGATTCCGGGAGTAAAATGACGCTCGCAGATGTACGGACAAGCCAGACCGGAAAACCCGTTTCGCGTTCCGGCATCGTACCCAAAAGCAGGTTGCCACTCAGAGGCGCTTTTTATGCCGCTCTATAACACTCGCTCAAATGTCATCCCGTCGTGGAAGAAAGCGTTTTTGCGCGGACTGATCATCGTCACTGCGCTGGCTACGTGCTCCATCATCTATTTCTCCTATTCCTGGGGCACGGACAGCGGTTCGCCGGAAGCGCCCCAAAACACGCTCCAACCGAACGCGCCGATTCTGTCTGAAGAGCCTATCATCCCCATTACCATCCCGACCGGGCTGGATCGGCAAAAAGTGGCCCTGGGGCAAAGTCTCTTCCGCGATGTGCGCCTCTCCAGAGACGGCACGGTCAGTTGCGCGACTTGCCACAATCTGCTCCTGGGCGGCGTGGATCGCCTTCCCCGCTCGCGCGGAGTCGGCAATGCGGAAGGCGACATCAACGCGCCGACCGTCTATAACTCCGGGTTCAACTTCCGCCAATTCTGGGATGGACGAGCCGCCTCTCTGGAAGAACAGGCGGCAGGCCCCATCCTGAACCCGGCGGAAATGGCCTCTTCCTGGGAAAAGGTCATTTCCGTTCTGGAAGCGGACGCGCAAATCAGCGCCCGCTTCCACGCCGTCTATGACGGGCCTGCAACCCCTAGCCGGGTGACGGAAGCGATTGCCGAATTCGAGCGTTCGCTGGTCACGCCTTCCCGATTCGATCGCTGGCTAAAAGGGGATGAGCGCGCGCTTTCCGAGCAGGAACTGGAAGGCTACCGTCTTTTCAAACGGCATGGCTGCATTGCCTGTCATCAGGGAAAAAACGTGGGCGGGAATATCTATCAACGCTTTGGCGTGATGCTGGATTACTTTGCCGGGAAAACCGCGACCAAGGCCGATCTGGGGCGTTTCAACGTGACGGGGCGCGAAGAAGACCGGCATGTGTTCAAGGTTCCCACCCTGCGTAACATTGCCCTGACTGCCCCTTATTTTCATGACGCTTCCGCGCACTCCTTGCAGGAAGCCGTAGCGATCATGGGACGCTATCAACTCGGCGTGGATTTGCCTGCCGAGGAAGTTCAATCCATCGTACTCTTCCTGCAAACCCTGACCGGGGAGCAGCTCTGACATGAATAAAGATTTTCGCCCGCTCTTTCAGGCGCTTCTGCCCTGGCTTCTCCTGGCCATCCTGGGCAGCATCCTGCTCGTTCTCAACATCCTGAGCCGTTCCGTAAATGAGAATGAGCGCAACCGGGTAGAACAGGACATCCGCCAGATCGAGACGCTGGATACCCGGATCAATTTCGATGTCCTGCGTCTGCACCATCGGCAATTGCTGGCTTACGATTCCTTAAGCGCCTCTGCCGAACAGATTGATACCCTGCTCGGCGAGTTGCAAAATTCCTTTGCCTACATGAATCTGCCGGATGCGTTAAAGGGCAGCCGCGAATCCTGGCAAAGAAAGAACGTCCTGCTGGATGATTTCCGGCGGCAAAACACCGTGCTTGCCAACTCGCTCTCGCACTTCATCAATCTTTCCCGGCAATTGTACACGTCACAGAGCGGCAATCCGAGGGACACAATTTCCACGCTCACCCGCGACATGCTGATCTTCGTAAACGAGCAGGATGCCAAGGAAATTCCGGTCATTCTGGAAAAACTGAACCAACTGGAAAAGAACCGCGCCGTTTTTGGCAACCGCGCGGTGACCGCGCAATTGTTCGCCGCGCATGGAAAACAGATTCTCAACAACCATCTGCCGGTGCAGCGGCAGATTCAGGGCATCTCCCGCAACACTTTCCCGCAGGACATTGCCCGCGCCTATGGTTCCTATCTCAAAACCTATGGCGAAGTGCTTGCCCGCGCGGAAAATTACCGGCGGATGATGGCGGCGTTCTCGCTTTTGATGGTGACCTGCGTCGTGCTCATCATGCTGCGCCTGCAACAGACCGCGCGGGAACTGGAAAAGAGCCACGCCCTGCTGGATAACATCGCCAACCACCTGGGCGAGGGCATTTTGAGCTTTGATGCCTCCGGCAATCTCAATTTCATGAACCGGCGCGCTGAACTCATACTGGAATATGCCGAAGCGGAACTGATCGGCACGGACATTGCCAATCTCTGGCCGAAGAATGATGTCATTCGTTCCGAGTTTCGCGCGGCGCTCAAGGCCAACAAGCCCTACGAGGGGGAAGAATGGCTGCAACGCGCCAATGGCGAGCGGTTCCCGGTGGTTTTTCTGGGAGGGCCGCTTCCCAGGATTGACCGCGCGGGCGCCAGCGGCTATGTGACTTCCTTCCGGGATATGACGCTTCAGCGGCAGGCCGAGGTGCGCCTGCGGATTGCCGCCCGCGTTTTCGACAATATCTCCGAAGCCATTACGATTGCCAATCATGAAGGGGTCATTCAGTCGGTCAACGCCGCCTTCACCAAAATCACTGGCTACGCCGAAAAGGAAGCAATCGGCCATACGCCGGGGAAACTTCTGGCTTCCGGCTTGCATGACCGCGCGTTCTACAAGGAAATGTGGCGGCAAATCATGACGAATGGCCGCTGGCATGGGGAAATCATCAATCGCAGGAAGGATGGCGAAACCTATCCCGAATGGTTATCCATAACCGCCGTCAAAAACGAATACGGCAGCATCGTCCAGTACATTGGCCTTTTCTCCGACCTTTCCGAGCGAAAACAGGCGGAAGCCCATATCAACCGGCTTGCCTATTATGATCCGATGACCGGGCTGCCCAACCGTTTTCTTTTCAGGGATCGCTTGAAGAATGCCATGCACCAGGCGCACCGTACCGGGCGTCCGTTGGCTATTCTCTCCCTGGATCTGGATCATCTGAAGGCCATCAACGATTCGCTCGGGCACAAGACAGGCGATACCCTCATTGTCATGGCGGGCGAGCGGATTGGCAGACTGGTGCTTGAAGGCGATACCCTGGCGCGCATTTCGGGCGATGAATTCATGCTCATGTTGCCGGAAATTTCCACCCATGCGGATGTTGCCACTCTGGCCAGCCGCATGTTGAGTGAATTCTCCCAGCCTTTCACCCTGGGCGAACGCGAGTTTTTCGTTTCCATCAGTATCGGGATTGCGGTTTATCCGGCGGACGTGGGCGACGAAAGCGATCTGGACAAGGGGCAGGAAATCCTGATGAAGAACGCGGACATTGCCCTGCACAATGCCAAGAATGCCGGACGCGCCTGCTTCCGCTTCTTTCTGGAGAGCGATAGCGCCTATTCTCTGGAACAACTGGAACTCGAAGCGGATTTGCGCCATTCCATCGAGCGGAATGAACTGCGCCTCTACTATCAGCCCCAGATTGACATCCACAGCGGGATGATTCATGGCGTGGAAGCACTTGTCCGCTGGCAGCATCCCACCCGTGGGTTGCTGACTCCGGTCAGATTCATCCAGTTGGCGGAAAACATTGGCTTCATTGACGCTCTGGGAGACTGGTGTCTGGAAACTGCCTGTCGGCAATTTGTCGAATGGCAGCGGAAAGGGATTCATATCCAGCGCGTTTCGGTCAATGTTTCCGCCCGCCAGCTTCGCGATCCTGATTTTTCGGAAAAGGTGCTGATGACCGTGCAGTCCACCGGCATTCCGCCGGCCTGTCTGGAACTTGAGTTGACGGAATCCTCGATGTCCCACGATCCTGAACGGGTATTCGGCATCTTCTCGCAGTTGCGGCAGACGGGCATTCGGATTGCCATTGACGATTTCGGAACCGGCTATTCCTCGCTTTCCTACCTTTCCCGCTACCCGGTCGACGTGCTCAAGATTGACAAGAGTTTCATTGACCATGTGAGCGAAGCAGAGGATGCGCTCTCGGTGGTACAGGCCATCATTGTCCTGGCGCATACCCTGAAGATGGTCGTGGTTGCCGAAGGCGTGGAAACCGAAGCGCAAAGGCAAACCCTGGTCAGTCTGGGATGTGATCTGCTGCAAGGCTTTCTTTATTCCCGTCCCTGCCCCTCATCCGATCTCATGGACCTGCCCTATCTGGAAGAGGGCATCCAGCATTGATGTGTTCTGGTTCACCCTTTCAGGAATCGCCGCGCGGCTTTGCTTGCGGCGAACCTGGGGGAACCGGGACGACGGCATCGAAATCACGCAGGTCTTTTTTGTTTTCCGGGTTGCCGATCCAGCGCGTCGTGGGCTGAAATGCGGGATTGACGAGGCTTTTCTCCGGGCGAAAGCGGTCATAACTCAAACCCGCCAGATCAGACCAGGTATGGATGAAATCGGCGTTGCTGTACTTACGCGCGACCGCAAGGCTTAGATCAAGCGGGTGCGCCCGCTTCCATTCCGGCGAAGTCCACAGCAGAAAGGGGATGGCGTACATGTTGAAGGTCGGCGCGCCTTCGTTGCGCCCGATGGTACGATGCGGTGGAGTATCGAACACCTCTTCGCCGTGGTCGGAAATGTAGAGGAGAAAGCCGTTGTCCTTATGTGCCGCAAAACGCTCAATCAGAGATGAGACCACGAAATCGTTGTACAGCACGGCGTTGTCGTAGCTGTTGTACTGTTTAGCCTGCTCGTCATCCAGGCTTGGCGGCATCTGTTCGCGGTCATTGAACCGCTCGTAGGTTTCGGGATAACGCCGGTCATATTTTGTATGCGTGCCAAGCAAATGGACGACGATGAATTTCTTAGGCGCAGTATCTTGAAGCGCGTCGGCGAAAGGCTCGAAAACCACCTCATCATACTGGCGGGCATTCTGACTGCGCTGATTGTTGAGGTAACGCGCCTCATCTGCCTGCTGCGCGAACATCGTGAGCAGAGTGTTGCGCGCCGTCATGGTCTGCTGGTTGGTGATCCAGAAACTTTTGTACCCGGCCTGTCGCATCAGATTCATCAGGTTCGGCTCAGTCAGGGCGCGTTCAGGCGATAACTGGTCGGCAAAAGTGAAAACCTGTTGCAGGATTTCGATGGTATAGGGGCGCGTGGTGATGACATCGGCGAAAACATCCAATTCGCCTCGTGCCTTCAGTTCGTCAAGGCGCGGCGTTGTTTGGCGCGGGTAGCCGTAGAGGCTCATGCGCCGACTGGTGGTGGATTCGCTGATGACCAGCACCAAGGTTCGTGGCGCTTCGCCGCTGGTATCAACAAGGTTCGCCAACGGCGGCAGGCTGGCATTGTCGCGCAGGAGGTCGTTGATGGTTCCAATCTGGCGGCGGTAATAGACGTAGCCCATCACCAGTTGCCAAGGCGAGGCGGGTTCCAGCCGCGCCTGAAGTCTGATCGTGCATATATCGAAGTCGGCGCGCCCGGTCAGCCAGCGAAGGTAGGGATAACCCAGATTGGGGATAATGAGAAAAATTGCTGCGATCACTGCCCAACGGCGCGGCAGATAGACCGGACGCAGCCGCCGCCAGAGCAAAACGGCAATCACCGTATAAACAGCAAGCCCAAGTAACAAAGTGGGATTGGCGTATTGACTCAAGTATTCGGACGATTCTTCGAGATTGGTTTCGAAAAGGGTGAAAATGACGCTCTTGGAAAACTCCTGTCCGTAGATACCCAGATAACCGAGATTGACCAGCGAAGCCGCCCAGAGAACGATGCCGATAACGGCGGCAATCTGTTTCGTTAAGCGCGGAAAGAGCAGAACTGGCGCGAGCCACATGAAGCTCAGGAAAAACACTTCCCGAAAGCCGGTAAATCCGGCGTGGGTCAGGAGCAGGGTTTGATTTACGCCGGAAAAATACCAGAAGAAGAGATACAGCCAGCCGATACCGGCATAGTCAGTACGGGACGTATCCTGACGCGCCGGCTCGGAAGCGCCGGATTTCTGGCCGAAAATGGAAAACATGGCGAAGGCTTGGCAAAATGAGGCCGCCATGTTCGCCTTCGCATTATCGAAGGCATGTCAAAGAAATGTGAAAAAAACGTGAACACGAATCTCGCCTGACTTCGCCCTTCATGACAATCTATTGAATGGCCTCTTCAATAATCATGTCCATGGCTGAACAAAAACAGCTCTATGTCTTGAAGCGTTCAACCGTGTTTTGCAGGCGGTCGGCCAGGTGCTTCAAATCTTCAATCGCCGCGACTGTCCGGTCAATGGCCTCGTAATTCTCTCTGGACATGGTGGAAATGGTCTCCACGCTGGCGCAGAC
>JAISSL010000172.1 GCA_031273145.1 Zoogloeaceae bacterium
GGCAGGTTGCCGCCCCTACAAGAATCGTTGTCCGTAGGGGCGGCAACCTGCCGCCCGTGTTTTGCATATGGCAAATGGGGAAAGAATCGTCGTGATGAAATTCCCGATAAAAATCCCGCGCCTGTCTGCCCTGCTTTTGCCGGGATTGCTGGTGGTTTTTTTCCTGTCGCTTTCCATCGGTTCCGCGCCCATTTCCGTGTTGACCGGATTGTTCGACTGGCTTACCAACCAGCCGGGCATTCCTGCCCTCGTCATTGGCGAAATCCGTTTGCCGCGCACCTTGCTTGCCCTTTCCGTCGGCGCGGCCTTGGGACTTTCCGGCGCGGCGTTGCAAGGGTTACTCCGCAATCCGCTGGCCGACCCAAGCCTCACCGGCGCAAGTCAGGGCGCGGCACTTGGAGCTGCCTTTGTCTTTTACTTCGCCCTCCTGCCGGGATTGGGCGTTTTTGCGCCCCTGTTGGCCGGATTAATCGGGGCGGGAGTAACGTTGCTCCTCACCCTCTGGCTTGCCGGATCGGGACGACCCGCGCTCCTGCTGCTTGCGGGACTTGCCGTGGCTTCCCTTTCCGGCGCGATGCTGGCCGCCGTGCTCAACTTCGCGCCCAATCCCTTCGCCATGCAGGAAATCGTCTTTTGGCTGCTGGGTTCCGTCGCGGAACGCGGCATGGCGCACTTCGCCTTTCTCTTGCCTGCCCTTGTCATAGGCGGAGCGCTCATCTGGCGGCAACGCCCGTTGCTTGCCGCGCTCTCTCTGGGCGAACAGGTCGCCAGCAGTCTGGGACTGAACGTTCAGCGGGGAGGACGCATCATCGTCCTCGGATGCGCGATTCTGGTCGGAGCCGCCGTAGCAACCGCCGGGAACATCGGCTTTGTCGGCCTCGTCGCGCCTCATCTGGCAAGGCCGCTCGCGCACAACCGCCCGGATCGCTTGCTGCTGCCCGCCGCCGCCATTGGCGCAACGCTCGTGCTGCTTGCGGACATCATCGTCCGCCTCATGCCGCCGGGGCGCGAAATCCGTTTGGGCGTACTTACCGCCTTGATTGGCGCGCCCCTTTTCATCCGGCTTATCTGGAAAATGCGTAGAGAATGGCTTTGATCGAAGCTCGAAACCTGACGCTGGCAAATCGCCTCGATTACGTCTCCTTCACGATGGAACCGGGCGAGATGCTTGCCGTCATCGGTCCGAATGGGGCGGGGAAATCTTCCCTGCTGCAAAGTCTGGCAGGATTGCTTGCCACTGAGGGTGAAATTCTTCTGTCCGGCACGCCCCTGCACGCCTTAAATTCCGCCCATCGGGCACGTAAAATCGGCTTCCTGCCGCAATTCTGCGAGAGCGCATGGGCGCTTGCCGTGGAAGAAATCGTGGCCTTGGGACGCCTGCCCTGGCATGACCGCGACCCGGAAGCCATCCGGCAAGCCATGCGGGAAACCGGGATTGAGGGCATGGCGCAGAAAAGCATCAACCAGCTTTCCGGCGGCGAACAGGCGCGGGTCTGGCTTGCACGGGTGCTGGCGGGCGCGCCGCAACTCATCCTCGCCGACGAACCCGTTGCCAGTCTCGACCTCTATTACCAAGCCAAAATCATGGACATTCTGCGACAGCACACCAGCGAGGGGCGCGGCGTCATTCTTGCCATCCACGACCTTGCGCTGGCCGCCCGCTATTGCGACCGTTTTTGTTTGCTCAAACAAGGCCGTATCCATGCCTTCGGCTCGCCCGAAACGGTACTTACCGAAGCGGCCTTGTCGGACACCTTTGGCGTTCCCATTCACGTTGACCTGGCGCATTCGCCTCCCATCATCCTGCCCGCGTAAACCCACCATGAAACCCGAAAAAGACCCTTCCAAACTCTGCTGTTGCTACAGCTTTATCAACGATTCCGGTTGGTTGACCGATTACGAGGTCCTGACCGATGAACTCTCTGCCCAGCTTGGCATGGCGTTTTCCGTTGCGGAGACGGATGCGGCGCTCTCCGACCTTCTCCCCGATCTCGACCGCCTTCAGGCGCTTGCCTTACATGCCAACGGTTCCATCCGGGGCAAGCTCGCCGTCACCGAAGAGGATCTGAATTGGCTTCAAACACGCTACGAACATTTTGGGCAGGAAATCAACGCGCGCGAGCCGGGGCGATTAAAAAATTTCGTCCTGCCGCGCGGCCTTCAACCCGTGCCGGAACTGCATCAGGCGCGTTCTACCGCGAAGAAGGCGTTGCGCTGCCTTGTGCGCGTGCAGGAAGAAAACCGCCGGGAACAAATCCCGGAGGAAATTCCCCGCTTCCTCAACATGCTGTGCAATTTCTGCTTTTTGCTCACCGTGCTCATCAACCAGCGCCGAGGGACGGTTGAGCCGCATTTCGTCAGCCAAAGCTACCGGATCAAACCGAAAGGCATTGAAGTATGACTTTCATCGCAAGCGCAGATGCCATTGTTCCGGCAAGGCGGCAGAGTTCCAAAATGAGTAAGTTGGGTTTGACAACTGCCGTAGGCTAAATGATACTGACACTTTCAGGACAGTCTGCCGGTTAGTACAAACGCTAGGAGTTTAATATGAACACTTCCCTATCTATGGACACTTCGGTAAGTCTCAGGCAGGCATTTCTCATCATGCAGGCATATCTTGAGATGTACTGGGAATCCCTTGACAAACCCAATGAAATCGGCGCGTTACTGAGTGAACTGTCTCTATGGGACACAGAGAGTGGCGGAAAAGAACCTATGGATGCTGCTATTTTTCCTGCATGGTTGCGCTGCGCTCATTCAGTACTTGCCGCTGAGGCGACATCCGAAGGTTATTGCGGCGCCGATGTTTTGATAGACGGCAAGCCACCTACGATAAAGGTTCGGAGGTAATCGAAATATGACGTTCATCCGCCTTGTTACGCTTCTGCTTGCCTTTTCGCTTACTCTGCCCTTGAGCGCAGAAGCCGCCGAAAACTCAGCCAAAAACAGCGCAAACCCGCCCTGTCCCCGTATCGTTAGCCAGTTGCCTTATTTACGATGTGGATGACTGTTCGCAAGTACCTCACACACTGCCTTCTGTGCTCCTTCTTTCCGAAGGAGCACAGACAAACTGACGACCTCAACCACATTTCAACAGCGTCTAACGCCCCAGTTGGTCGGCAATCAAGCCGCCCGTGATCGCACCGCCAATCGTGGGAACAGCCCTGCCGCCCCCAAGCTGGTGTCCGACCACGCCGCCGAGCAGAGACCCGACGATCACTGCGGCGGTTCGTTTGGCCTCGGACTCTTCATCCAGCACGGCCTCTTCCTCCATCATCTCCTCTGGAACTGCGTAGGGAACGCCAGCATAAGGAGCATAAACTACCCTGGAATAGACAACCGGGTAGTAGGGGGAATAGTACGTGTATGGGTAATAATACGGCAGGCCATAGTAAAAACGCCGATACCGGGGCGCAGCATACACGGTGGTATATGGCCGGTAGTAGCTGACAGGCGAGCGATAGGCGTAGCTCGACGCGCGGCGATATACTGGCGTAGAGCGATATGCTGGCGCAGAGCGATACACCGGCGCAGAGCGAGCGGACTGTCGGGAATACCGGGACTCGGATGAAGAACCGGAACGGCGCGGCTCTGCCATGACGTTTACGCTGACAAAGACAGCGGTAAGCAGAATAAGCAATGTGGTGCGGCGCATGATAGCCTCCATGAAAAAAGGGGTTGGAAATGCCTGAGTTACTTTACGCCTACCAAACGCAGAAAGTGTCAGGGATGGTAGGCGAGTTGTAACGGATGGCTTCTGTCACATTTTTCCTATTCCCTTTCCTCCACGTCCCCTTCTTCCACATTTCTCTCTGGAACCGCATAGGGAGCAGCGCCAGGGGGGACAGAATAGGGGGAATGAACCGGGGGAGGGTAGTAGGCTCCCGGATTGTTCGCCACCTCTAACTGTTGCAGGAAGATGGTATAGGGGGAATTAACTACCTGGGGATGAGCCGGGTAGTATGGGTAAAAAAACGGCATGCCATAAACGGTGGCATATGGCCCGTAGTAGGCGCCAGGCGCGTAATAGGCATTGGGCGCATGACGAGCTGCTGGCGCGTGGCGAGGGGACTGCTGGGAGTACCGGGTCGCGGATGAAGAACTGGAACGGCGCGGCTCTGCCATGACGTTTACGCTGACAAAGACGGCGGCAAGCAGGATAAGCAATGTGGGGCAGCGCATGATAGCCTCCATGAAAAAAGGGGTTGAAAACATTTTGGGTTACTTCATGCCCTTAAGTTTACGCCTTTCAGACGCAGAAAGATGTCAGGGATGGTAAAAGAGTTGTAACGATTTGCTTCTGTCGCTTTCCTTCCTGTTTGACGGCGTAGCCCATATAATTTACCCTTTCCCAAACAAACGGGGCAGGTGTCGAGCAGGGGAGCCTTGCCGGCCTGCCAAAAGAGAAGGAATAGGGACGTACCTTGCCTTTCGGTTTCTACATCATCATGGCCGCGCAGTTCTTTTCCGCGCTGGCGGACAATGCGCTCCTGATCGTGGCCATCGCCGCATTGCGCGATATGCAGGCGCCCAGCGAGTATGAACCGCTCCTGAAGACCTTTTTTACCATTTCCTATGTCGTTCTGGCGGCCTTTGTGGGCGCGTTTGCGGATTCCATGCCGAAGTGGCGGGTGATGTTTATTAGCAACAACATCAAGATCGCAGGCTGCGCGATGATGTTCATGGGCATACATCCCCTGCTGGC
>JAISSL010000144.1 GCA_031273145.1 Zoogloeaceae bacterium
GTTCGCGCCGAACGCCGCACCCGGCAATTGCGGGAACGCAATGATCCCGCCGACTTTTCCGCCATTCTGGCGGACCTTGAAGCGCGGGATGCGCGTGACCGCGCCCGTCCCATCGCGCCACTCAAGCAGGAAGCCGACGCGCTCCTGCTGGATACCGATTCACTCAGCATTGATGAAGCGGTAGCGAAGGTGCTGGAGTGGTTCGCGGCACGGCATGGATATACGGAAGAAAAGGCCGCCCCGCCCGTACCACCCGCGCCGCCCGCGCCGCCTTTCGAACCGCAGGCCGCCGGAATGCCGCCTTCCAAAATGGCAGATTCGAACAAATCGTCTGCGCCAATAAAAGGCGCGGACGCGGATTCTGTTGTCCACAGCGAATCTGCCGGACTGCTGGATTACCTTGGCTTTCCCAATTCACGGCGGATGAAGCGGCGCACCTTTTGGATCGCGTGCAGTTTGTGGGGCGTTGTTACTTTTGTCACCTTTTGCTTTTTTCTCATCCTCTCCATTGTACTACGCATTGTACTACGGGAACCACTCATGTGGGTTCCCATATGTATCTATTTTGTTGCCTTAATCAGGTTTTCTATCCTGCGTTGCCGCGATGTTGGCTGGGAGCCTTGGCTGGTCTGGTTTTTCTCAATACTTTTGCCAATTACGCTGTTTCTTTTCAACATATCTGATAATGTCGTCATGAACAGGGATGCTGAAAGTGCAGTGCAGGTGCTAACAATTATCATACTGGGCGCATGTGGCATTTTCTTTTTGTTCTTATCTCTTTGTCCGAGCAAAAAATATGCGCCGATGGACATGACGGAAGAAAAAACAATCGCCCCTCCGATACCGCTCCTGCCACTTTCTGAAACGGCAGATTCGGTCAGATCGCCTGCGCCGGCGACAGGTGCGGATGCGGGTTTTGTGAACAACCATGTTGGCTTGCGAGATTACCTTGGCTTTCCCCCTTCCGGGCGGATGAACCGGCTGACTTTTTTGATTGCCTGTGGCTTGTGGGGGGGAGCTACTTATATTGCTTTTTATGTCTTTTTTATCCTCGCTGTACTCATGACATGGAATCCCATCATGACAGTGCTGGTTCCAGTATTTATCTATTTTGTTGTTTTGGTCAGGTTTTCTATTTTGCGTTGCCGCGATGCGGGTTGTACGACCTGGCTGGTCTGGTTTTTTTCAGCCCTTCCGCTTGCGACGATTTCTGCTTTAATCTTGCTTATCTTGTTGGGAGAAGCAGGTTGGCACAATGCTATTTTCTTGATTTGCATGATTCCTGTACTATCTGTATGGTGCGTTTTTTCTTTATGCTTATCCCTTTGGCCGAGCAAAACGGAAACGGGAGCGCAATGGGGAAGCGCGAAATTGTTTCTGGTGAACGTCGTTTTTATTCTGACATGGCTCTTCTTTCTTATGTGGCTTTGAGGAAAATATCAATATTTTGTTGCGCCCAGAAAAGGTAGAAATTTGAACTACTCCGTCATTCCTGCGTAGGCGGGAATGGCGAGTGGGGAGACGCAAAAGCACTGCCCAAGCGTAGCCTAATCATCCAGCTTCGTATCCAGTCCTGCTTCTGCCAGTTCGGCGGCGCGGAGGATGGCGCGGTGGTTGCCGGTCATCCGATGCCTGCTCGCCCGCGCGTCATGCCCGCCGCGCAGCGCCAGACCGCGCTTCTGAACCGGATATCCTGATAAGGCTTGGAAATTTTTGACAGCGCCAAAAAACGGCTATATACTATGCGGTTCTTTTCTTGCAGTCTTTTGGAGTCCAACATGTACGCGGTCGTAAAAACCGGCGGCAAGCAGTATCGAGTGACCGTCGGCCAGAAACTCAAAGTAGAACAGATACCGGCAGAAGTTGGCGCGGAGATCGTCCTCGATCAGGTCTTCATGACCGGCGAAGGCGAAAATGTGAAAATCGGCTCTCCCCTGGTTGCCGGGGCGGCCGTCAAGTGTACCGTGGTCTCCCACGGGCGCTATGACAAAATCAGGATTTTCAAGATGCGCCGACGCAAACATTACCAGAAGCATCAAGGGCATCGGCAGCATTACACCGAGTTGCGTATTGACGCGATTGTGGCGTGACCGGATTTGAAGGAGAAACACAATGGCACACAAAAAAGCTGGCGGCAGTTCCCGTAACGGCCGCGATTCAGAATCCAAACGGCTGGGCGTCAAACGCTCCGGCGGCGAAGTCGTGCGCGCGGGCAACATCCTCGTGCGTCAGCGCGGCACGGCGTTCCATCCGGGCGAAGGCGTCGGCCTTGGACGCGACCATACGCTGTTTGCGTTGATTGATGGTACGGTCAACTTCTCCATCAAGGGCGCGGCTCGCCGTCGCACGGTCAGCATTCTCCCCGTAGCGGCGTAACTCTGGCGTCAGGTTGCTGTCATGGCGACATACTCAGTGGATGGAAAAGCGCTCACCGATTGGGACGCATTCCATACCATCTTTGCAGAGACGTTCAACTTCCCGTCTTACTACGGCAGGAACAGGAATGCCTGGATTGACTGTATGGGTGACGTGAGTGAGATGGATGGCAGTAACTCCATTACGACCCTTCTGGTGCACAATGCAAAGTCCCTTAAGGCGAACAACCCTGAGATATATGATGCCATCGTTGAATGCTCGGCTTTTGTTAATTATCGGTACGTGTCGGAGGGCGATCCGCCCGTTCTGGTGCTTGCCTTTTGGCTCAACGAAGTCAGCGAATACGACGCGCCAAAGCGCGCCGGCTAATTCAATCAATATCCGGGAACTACTGAAAGAGACCCTATCCCCGGATAGGGTCTTTTTGTTCAGGCATACACCATGAAATTCATTGACGAGGCGAACATCTACATCAAGGCGGGCGATGGCGGCAATGGCGTCGCTTCGTTTCGGCGCGAGAAATATATTCCGCTGGGCGGGCCGGATGGCGGCGATGGCGGGCGGGGCGGCAGCATTTACATGGAAGCCGACCGCAACCTGAATACTCTGGTGGATTATCGCTAT
>JAISSL010000229.1 GCA_031273145.1 Zoogloeaceae bacterium
GACCTAAAGTTTTTTGATATTTGTCCGATAATGTATTTATCACAAATTTTTTGGCGGCACAGAAGTTTTCAGGGTCTTGGGAAGCAAACATCCTTTAAAAGTATGCTAACTTCCTGAGATGAAAATCAAAACAGGGTTCTGTGGTTCATGAAGGGGCAGCAAATGAAATCTTTTTTTGTTGGTCTGGCAATATGTCTGTATGGCGTTGCGCTACCCGCGTTCGCGCAGGTCTATCGCTGCGTGGTTGATGACGAGGTGACTATTTCCACCGATCCTTGTCCGGCGGGCGCAAAGGTGACGGAATTCAAGCCGGAACCGGGCGCGGCAGAGCGGGAAGCCGCCGCAAAGAAGGCGGCGGATGAAAATCTGGCGCACATGAAAGAACGGATTGAAGTGATGGAGCGCGAACGTCTTGAACGTGAGGCGGCGCTTGACGAGGCGCGCAGGGAAGAGGAACTCAAGGCAATGCAATCCGAGTCTGGATCTGTGCTGATACCGGTGCCGGTGGGAACCGTGTTGTATCCCGGCTACAGGCCGGATAGAGGTCGTCCGGGGGCGCCTGCGTCCGGGGAGAGACCCGGAAAAGATTCAACGAAAAAACCAGGCGCTGTTGTTATCCTGACTCCGGGGTCGAATCAGAACGGGAATTCTAGAGAGACAACTTGGAAGGAATCGAACCAGAACGATAATCCTCCTAAATTGACGTCACGTCTCACATCGGAGCCAAAGGCTACGACTAGACCAAAGGCCACGACTAGACCGGGCAGGAAAAAATAAGGGGCTTGCAGACTGCTGCGTGTGGCAATTGTTTTCCGCACACTTTGTACAGATACCGTCTTGCTCTTCAAGAGGGAGCGCAAATCCCTTCCTTTTCTGGACGCGACAAAATATTGACATTACCACTCCGGGGCGACGCAAAATTGGGTTTTGCGCCCCATGCCGCCCTTCCGGGATAACACAGAAGCGGGGACAACATCGGCTATACTTCGATATTTTCTCTCCCCTTTGCAATCATGGAATTGGACAAGAGTTACGAACCGTCTGCCATCGAATCCCATCGCTACGCGGAATGGGAAGCCCGCAATTTCTTTGCCGTCGGTCTTGATACCGCCCGCCCCAAAGAGCAGTCCTTCTGCATCCTGCTGCCGCCGCCCAACGTCACCGGCTCGCTGCACATGGGGCACGGCTTCAATCAAACCCTGATGGACGCGCTCACCCGCCATTACCGGATGAAGGGCGTCAATACCCTCTGGCAACCGGGCACCGACCATGCGGGCATTGCCACGCAAATCGTGGTGGAGCGCCAACTCGATGCTCAAGGCATCTCCCGGCACGACCTGGGGCGCGAGCAATTTCTGGAAAAAGTATGGGAATGGAAAAAAATTTCCGGCGGCACCATCACCCGGCAGATGCGCCGCATGGGCAGCAGCCCGGACTGGACGCGCGAACGCTTCACGATGGACGAGGGGCTAAACCGCATCGTCACCCAAACTTTCGTGCGTCTGTTCCGCGAAGGCTTGATCTATCGCGGCAAGCGGCTGGTCAACTGGGACCCGAAGCTGAAAACCGCCGTCTCCGACCTCGAAGTGGATAGCGAGGAAGAGGACGGTTTTCTCTGGCATATCCGCTATCCGTTAGCCGATGGCAGCGGACATTTGACCGTCGCCACGACCCGGCCTGAGACCATGTTGGGCGATACGGCGGTCATGGCGCACCCGGAAGATGAACGCTACCGCCACCTGATTGGCAAGACGGTACGCCTGCCGCTTACCGAACGGGAAATTCCCATCATTGCCGATGCCTACGTCGACATGGGTTTTGGCACTGGCGTGGTGAAAGTCACCCCGGCGCACGACTTCAACGACTACGCCATTGGCCTGCGCCACAATCTGCCCATGATCTCCATCCTCACGCTGGATGCCGCCATCAACGACCATGCGCCAGAGCCGTACCGGGGCATGGATCGCTTTGCGGCGCGGGAAAAAATCGTCAAAGACCTGGAAGCGGCAGGACTTTTGGAGAAGGTCGAAAGGCACAAACTCAATGTGCCGCGCGGCGACCGTACCGGCGAAGTGCTGGAACCGATGCTCACCGACCAGTGGTTCGTCGCCATGACCCAACCCGGCGCGGATGGTCAATCCATCACGCAAAAGGCGCTGGACGTTGTGGCGAGCGGCGAAATCCGCTTCTACCCGGAAAACTGGGTGAATACCTACAACCAGTGGCTCAACAACATTCAGGACTGGTGCATCTCGCGGCAACTGTGGTGGGGACACCAGATTCCGGCCTGGTATGGCAAAAACGGCGAAATATTCGTTGCCCACGATGAAGCGGAAGCCAGGGCAGAGGCGAATGCCCAAGGCTATACGGGAACGCTTACCCGCGACCCGGACGTGCTGGATACCTGGTATTCCTCCGCCCTGTGGCCTTTTTCCACCCTCGACTGGACGCCGGACTATCCGCAGAAGAGCAATCCGGCGCTTGATCTCTACCTGCCCTCCTCGGTGCTCGTCACCGGCTTCGACATCATCTTTTTCTGGGTCGCCCGGATGGTGATGATGACCAGGCACATTACCGGCAAGATTCCCTTCAAGCATGTCTACGTGCACGGCCTCATCCGCGACGCAGAAGGCCAGAAGATGAGCAAATCCAAAGGCAACGTGCTTGACCCGATCGACCTCATTGATGGCATTGGCGTTGACGCGCTGGTCGAAAAACGCACCTTCGGCCTCATGAATCCCAGGCAGCAAGCGCAAATCGAAAAGCGCACCCGCAAGGAATTCCCGGCAGGCATTCCCGCCTTTGGCGCGGACGCGCTGCGCTTCACCTTTGCCGCGCTCGCCTCGCCGGGACGGGACATCAAATTCGACATGAGCCGTTGCGAAGGCTACCGCAATTTCTGCAACAAGCTCTGGAACGCGGCCCGCTTCGTGTTGATGAACTGTCAGGGGCGGGACGTTCTCCCCGCGCCCGATTCTGCCGCCTGCTCTTTTGCCGACCACTGGATTGTCAGCCGGTTTCAGAAGCTCGCGCAGGAAGTCGCCCAACACTTTGCCGAGTACCGTTTCGACCTGCTCGCGCAGGCGCTTTACCGCTTTATCTGGGATGAATTCTGCGACTGGTATCTGGAAATTGCCAAAATCGAAATGGCAGAGGAAGGCGCTGGGGCGGATGCCGCCCGCCATACCCTCGCGCAGGTGCTGGAGGCTCTGCTGCGTCTGGCGCATCCGGTTATTCCCTTTATTACCGAGGAACTCTGGCAGAGCGTTGCGCCCATTATCGGCAGAAAGACGCATGACTCAATCATGTTGGCCGCCTACCCAGAAGCCAACTCCGCCCTGATTGACGAAGCGGCGGAAACCCGAATGACCGAATTGAAGGCGCTTACCCACGCCTGCCGCAATTTGCGGGGAGAGATGGATGTCTCGCCGGCGACGCGCTTGCCGCTCATTGTTGCGGGCAACAACCAGGCGCAGGAAGCAGTCAAGGCGTTTGCGCCGGTTTTGCAGCCGCTCGCCAAGCTCTCTGAAATCAGTTATGGCGAAGAGATTCCCGCCGATGTGCTCGCGCCGGTTGCGGTGGTGGGCGAAATTCGCCTCGCGCTGGTCGTGGAAATTGACCCGGTTGCCGAACAGGCGCGGCTGCAAAAGGAAATTGAAAAGCAGGAAAAACAACGCTTGCAGGCGAGCGCCAAACTGGATAACGCGAATTTCGTCACCCGCGCGCCGGAAACCATCATCGCTCAGGAAAAGGAACGCCTTGCCGCCGCAGAAGTCGCCCTGGCAAAACTAAGGCCGCAACTGGCAAGGCTGACCGGATGATTTTTCGTCAGGCTTACGGGAGACTCGGCAGCGGCAAACCGGGGGGAACCGGCACGACGGCATCGAAATCGCGCAGGTCTTTTTTGTTTTCGGGATTACCAATCCAGCGCGTGGTGGGCTGGAACGCGGGGTTGACAATGCTTTTCTCCGGGCGGAAGCGGTCATAACTCAAGCCCGCCAGATCAGATAAGGTATGGATGAAATCGGCGTTGCTATATTTGCGCGTAGTTGCAGTACCCAAAGAGCAGAGTTTGGTAGACCCCGGAAAAGTACCAGAAGAAAAGATACAGCCAGCCGATAGCTGCATAGTCAGTACGGGACGCATCCTGACGCGCCGACTCGGAAAGGCAAGTACGCAAACCGAAAACGGTTCAGTGGAATTTCAGCAGTGCGAGCGAGATGTTGTCGCCTTTGCCTGCTGCGCGTACCCGCGCCATTTTGATGAGTTTGCTCGATACTTCGTCTGCGGTGCCTTCCATGACGAGGCGTCCCAGTTCTCCTTTTTCAAA
>JAISSL010000273.1 GCA_031273145.1 Zoogloeaceae bacterium
CGGGCACCTTGCGGCGATAACCAGCATACAGACCCGCCAGCACAAGGACGTACAACTCAAGATAGTAGTCCGTCGTATTACGTTCAAAAATTGCGGCAAGCGCCAGCATAGTAGCAAGGGTGCCTGCCGTAAGCGCCAGCAGTCTTGGCACCCAGCGCCCCTGCATCCATTCCCACCCTCGCGCCGCAAGCACTTCCCAGAGCGCCAGTACGCCGCAATCGAACAGCACCACGATGGCCGTGGCATCAAAATCCCATGCGTAATCGAATATCTGAACATAAAAACCGAAAGCCACATGCAGGATGATAAGCCACAGCACCCACAAGGCCGGCAGACGCGCCAGCAGCGCCCAGGGCAGAATCAGCACCGCCCAGGTCACGAACAATTCATAGGTATCCGCCCCGGTCTGGTAGGTTTGCCCGAATAACGCGAGCAACGCGCCCACCGCCAGACTTGCGGCCAGCAGAGCCGCGTTGCCGTAGCGAAAGCTCGCGCCCCACGCATAGGCCGCCAGAGAGGCGACAATCACCAGCTCGACCAGCGCGAATTTGCCAAAACGTCCAAACCCCGACCAGTTCGCCGCCACGAAAAAAATCAGTCCCGCCAATAGCGCCGAAACACCCAGCCACAACAGCAGCCGATCCACCCACAACCGCCATTCCTGGGGCGTAGGCGGAATCCCCGCCAGCCGCAAGGCTAGTGGCACCTGCTCTGCGCTTAAAACGTTCTGTTCCCGCCAGCGCGCAATCCATTTTTGTCGTTCAACCATTGGGAGGCTTCCTTCTTGCAACAAGTTTTCTTGAGAGCGAATGATACATGACTCACTAACATAACTCCCTACCGCTCTGGCTAGAGCGGTTTCGATTCAGTCGAATACACTTTTTCGCTTCTCCCCTTGCCATCTACTTTTGGCGGGACGCAGGTTGCGTCCCCTACGAGTTGTTCAATGCGCGGCACCTCATTCAATGCGCGTCCACTGAATTTGTCTGTAGGGGCGGCAACCTGCCGCCCGCAAGACCCCGCAAGCGGGAGAGAGCGGGACGCAGGTTGCGTCCCCTACAAGTTGTTCAATGCGCGTCCACTGAATTTGTCCGTAGGGGCGGCGGATGCCGTCTGCAAGACCTGCCGCCCGCAAGACCTGCCGCCCGTGTCATGCTCTGGAATTTCCAGGCGCTTGAACACATTTCCAAAAGGCCGCGTTTTGCCTGCCAGCCCAATTCTCGCAAGGCTTTTTCGGGATTGGCGTAGCAGGCCGCCACGTCGCCCGTGCGACGGGGCACAATCCGGTAAGGCACGGGTGAGCCGCTGGCTTCTGCAAAGGCTGCCACCATCTCCAGCACGCTGTAGCCCTGCCCCGTGCCAAGGTTGATTGCGTGCCAGCCGGGATGTTCGGCAAGCCAGGGCAGCGCCGCCGCATGGCCTTCCGCCAGATCCATGACGTGAATGTAGTCGCGCACTCCGGTTCCGTCCGGCGTTGGATAATCGTTGCCGAATACGGAAAGTTCCTGCAAGGTTCCCGCCGCAACCCGCGCCATGTAAGGCATCAGGTTGTTGGGAATGCCCACCGGATTTTCCCCAATCAGGCCGCTTTCGTGCGCGCCTACCGGATTGAAATAGCGAAGGCAGGCAATGCGTAAGCGCAGGTCGGAAACGGAGAGGTCGCGCAGCATTTCCTCGATGTGCAGCTTGGTGCGCCCATAGGGATTAGTTGCGGAAAGCGGATGCGCTTCATCCAGCGGCAGATACTGCGGTTCGCCATAGACCGTGGCGCTGCCGCTGAAAACCAGTGTGCGTACTCCCGCATTCTGCATGGCTTCCAGCAGACTTACCGTGCCTTCGACGTTGTTGGCGTAGTATGCGATGGGTTTTTCTACCGATTCGCCGACCGCCTTCAACCCGGCAAAGTGCAGCACCGCCTCGATGGCGTTCTGCCGCAAGGCATGGGTGAGGGTGTCTGTTGCGCGAACGTCCGCCTCTATGAAAATCGGCGTTTTGCCGGTAATTTTCTCGATGCGGGACAAAACGTCGGCCTCGCTGTTGCAGAGGTTATCGTAGAGGACGACGCGATGCCCTGCCTCTAGCAACACCACCGCCACATGGCTACCGATATAGCCCATGCCGCCGGTCAGAAGAATGTTCATATAAAATCCTTTACAAACACGTCGAAGAACCTGCTCTTTCGAGAACATTGGCGATAACGCGGCAAGCCTTCTCAATCTCATCCGCCTGCAAAGTTGGATGCACTAAAAACATCAAGGATGTCTCGCCAAGTTGCCTTGCAACGGGCAAACGATTTTCGCGACGAAAATGGGTATGATCGAAAGCCTTTTCAAGATAAACTTCGGAACAGCTTCCGTAATAACAAGGCACTCCTTCGGCATTGATAGCCTGAATGATTCTATCCTGATTCCACCCGTCTGAAAGATTTTCAGGTCGAATATAGGCATAGAATTTGTAGTTGGCATGTACGCAGTCCCTAGAAGGGAAAGAAGGCAAGCGTATCACGCCCTTTTCTCCTGCAAAATCGCGCAATGCCTGTTCCAATGCCAAGGCATTGCGTCTTCTTTTTTCCGACCATTCAGCCATACGGCGCAATTGAATCCTGCCAATCGCCGCTTGTATTTCCAACATCCGCCAATTTGTGCCAAAACTCTCGTGCAACCAACGAAATCCAGAAGGATGCGATCGTTCATAGACGGCTTCATAACTTTTGCCATGATCCTTGTAGGCCCACATCGCGCGCCAGAGCGCCTCGTCATGGGTGGTCACCATGCCGCCTTCCCCGCCGGTTGTCATGATTTTATCCTGACAAAAACTCCACGCGCCCGCGTGACCGATGCTTCCAACACTTTTACCCTTATATTTTGCACCATGCGCCTGTGCACAATCTTCAATGACTTTCAAGCCATGTTCACCGGCAAGCGATATAATGGAATCCATATCGCAAGGCCATCCTGCGAGATGAACGCAAATAATCGCTTTCGTCTGCGGCGTCAGAACTTTGGCAATGCTTTCCGCAGTCAGATTTCCGCTATCAGGGGCGACATCCGCAAAAACTGGTATCGCGCCTGCATTGACCACGCATGAAACCGAGGCGATATAGGTGCGCGGCGTTACCACAACTTCATCGCCCGCGCCAATTCCAAATCCTCTCAGGATCAAATCCAATGCCACCGTGCCATTCGCCACCGCCAGCGCATAACGAACTCCAACCCAATCGGCAAATTCCATTTCAAATTCACGGCATTCCGTACCTGTCCAGTAGTTTACCTTGTTCGACAAAAGTACACGCTGCGCCGCATCGGCTTCTTCTTCGGTGAAGCAAGGCCAAGGAGAAAATGGGGTATTCAGCATTCGGAATCCTTAATCGTCATAATTCTTGCGGGATTGCCGATAACCGTAGCGCCCGCAGGCACACTTTTTGTCACAACCGCGCCCATTCCTATTGTCGCACCGCATCCGATAACCAGCGGATTGCCGGGTAATCCCTGTTTGATGACAGCCCCCGCGCCAACATAGGCATGGTCTTCAATCACGATATTTCCATTACATTGTACCCCCGGCGCGAATGTTACAAAATCGCCGATAATACAGTCATGTTCAACATAGCTGTATATATTCGCGTGGAAATGTCGCCCAATTGCGATGTTGGAAGTAATCGTCACGAATGGACTTAAAATTGCGCCTTCTCCGAGTTTGATTTCGTCCATCATGACCACATTTGCCGCAATTACGGATAATGATTTTACATTATCTTTTCCGCAGCAAAGCGCCAAACGTTCACGAATTCTGCTATTGGCAATCGCCAGCACTATATGACGCTCATCTGCCGAGGTAGCGAGAAATTCCTCATACGACATGACTTTGTGGCCGTTTATATTTGCAGCTTTCGGGTTATCATCCACAAAGACAAGCCGATCCGTTGCAATTCCTCTGCCGGTTATTTGCTGGCGCACAAGGGGCATGACACCACGACCACAACCAGCCGCGCCGTATACGCCAAAAAGTGGAGAAAAATTCATTTTTGTTCTCCAAGAGAACCTGTAAATTTCGGCATAGGCAGATCATTGCCCGCATTGATTCCTTCTCTGAAAAAAACCTTTTTCAAAGTCATGAATAAAATCCTGAAATCCAGCCAAAGGGAAGCATGATCTACATACCAAACATCCAGTTTGAATTTTTCATCCCAGGTGATCGCGTTTCGACCATTGACCTGCGCCCATCCGGTAATGCCGGGGCGCACCTCATGCCGCCGCGCCTGTTCAGGCGTGTAAAGCGGCAGATATTCCACCAGGAGCGGACGCGGGCCAACCAGACTCATCTCTCCCTTGAGGACATTCCACAGTTCCGGCAATTCATCAAGACTGGTAGAACGCAAAAAGCGACCCAAAGGTGTCAACCGCTCCCGATCCGGCAACATCCTACCCTCGCCATCGTATGCGTCACGCATGGTACGAAATTTGAGCATGCAAAAACTCCTGCCGTGCTGCCCAGGACGCACCTGCCGAAAAAAAACAGGACTGCCCAGTTTCACCCGGACAAGAACCGCAACCGCAACAAGCAACGGCAACAGCAGCGCCAACGCAAGCAATGCCATGATCCAATCCATCAATCGCTTCATCTGCCTTCTCTCAGAGTCCACAAGATTATTCCCCTGCCATCTGCAAGGTCTGCTCGATTTCACGCCGTAGCTCTTCCCGATCCGGCAGATAAAGCTGGTATTTCTGCACAAAAAGCTGGCTGTCCATCTGGTAGGTGGCGTATTCTACCAGCAGTTCATCCTTGTTGCGGCTCAGGATGATCCCGATGGGGGGACGGTCTTCAGGGGTGTTTTCTTCCTTGGCAAAGTAGCCCAGATACAGATTCATCTGCCCGATGTCATGGTGCCGCACTTCGCCGATTTTCAGATCTATCAGCACAAAACAGCGCAGGATGCGATGGTAGAAAACCAGGTCTACCTTGTAGTGAATGTTGTTTACCGTGATGCGATATTGCCGCCCCACAAAGGTAAAGCCCTTGCCTAGTTCCAGTAAAAACTGCTGCAAGTGTTGGCATAGCGCGGCTTCAATTTGCGTTTCCGACACCTGCCAGGGTTCCGGGATTTTCAGAAACTCAAACACATAAGGCTCGCGCAGTACGTCTTGCGGCTGCGCCATAGCCTGACCCTGCCGAGCCAATTGCAGGATGCCCGCTTTGTCCTTGCTGGCGGCCAGACGCAGGAACAGGGCGGCGGCCTTCTGGCGTTTCAACTCCGGGACAGACCAGCGTTCGGCGATGGCCTGCTGCTCGTAAAAACTGCGCTCCAGCGGGTCGTCCAGCTTGAGCAGTTCCACATAATGCGACCAGCTCAATTTGTGAGAAGGCTTCTCACAAATCTGGTAACGCAGGTAAAACAGACGCATGTAGTTCAAATTGCTGCGGGAAAATCCCTTGCCGTGGCGCAGGCGCAGGTCGGCAGACAATCGCTCCAGCAAGGCTGCGCCATATACGGCGCGATCTTTGCCGCCCTGCTCGAACTCGACAATCTGCCGCCCCACCTGCCAATAGGTTTCCAGCAACTGCGTATTGACCGTCTGAAACGCCGCGCTCCTACCTGCTGTGTAGGCGCGGGAAATCTGCTCCAGCAAATCCTGGTAGGCGGCGCTATGCACAAGTTCGTTCATGGCGAGCTTTCCAGAGGCGCTTCTTTCCTAGCTTCCACCACGAATTCATTCCAGTCCATCAATCGTTTCTCCTGCCGAGTTCTCCTTCACATTGAGACATTTTATAGCATTTCCTCTCTCGCCTGCAGTGTGTTCGCGGGCTTTGGTTACCGGTTTTGAATCCGCCCCGGAAAAACTTTACAAGAACTGTTGCCCTAGTACGGGAATCCCGTATGATTCCCATCATGAAAACCTTGAGTGCCAAAGAATCCTGATAGGCTTGTTGCATGACACGGGCGGCAGGTCTTGCAGACGGCATCCGCCGCCCCTACGGACAGTTATGGGCACTTCGCATTGAAACACTTGTAGGGGACGCAACCTGCGTCCCGCCAAAAATCTTGCAGATGACAAGGAGACAAGCGGAAAAGTGTACTCAACTGAATCGAACCCGCTCTAATCAACTTGCGAAAGGCATCTGAAATGAAACTCTCCGACCTCAAAAACATTGACGTGGAAGCCACGGCACGCGCCATCGAAGCGGATGAAGGCGAACCTATCCCCGGTCTGCGCGAGGCTCTGGAACAAACCAAACGCGGCAAAATCGGGCGCGTTACCACGCCCGCGCAACTGATCCTTCGGGAAGCAAGACGCCGCGCCGGACTCTCGCAAGGCGAATTCGCCCAACGTATTGATACGCCCGTCGCAACCCTGCGCGATTGGGAACAGGGACGCTTTTCCCCTCCCGGCGCGGTCGGCGTATTGGCGCGGCTCATCACCAAGCACCCTGAACTGGCAGAAGAACTGCAACCGACGTAAATAGCCCAGAATCCCAGCGTCTATGTCGTCAATGCCGCCCGAAACCGCCTTTTGGCATCCCCGACGTGGGCTTTCGCGCCTGAGTGCCAGTCGTTGTTGTTGGTGTTTTCCATGCCGAAAATATATGGCGGAGACATGTACCAAAAAGCGCAAATATCCGATGCACAGCCCTTGATATTTTGTCGTTTTGGAGCGACAATAAGGGCATGTTTACGATTTGTTCCTACCTCACTAAAACCGGACATGACCTGTT
>JAISSL010000034.1 GCA_031273145.1 Zoogloeaceae bacterium
GTAGATGCCTGGGTAGGCATTTATCCGCGCGAAACCGCGCTTTCGCAAGGCATCCTGCTGAATCTGGAAATCGGCATTCCTGATGCGGCGGCAGAGAAGGACGACATCCACGCGACGGGCAACTACGAGCGCGTCATTGCCCGCCTGCGCGAGAGTCTGGCAACGCGCCGCTTCAATCTGCTGGAAGCCCTTGCCGGCTTTGTCGCCTCCTTGGTTCTGGAAGAATTTCCCGCCCGCAGGGTGCGGGTCTCCGTCACCAAGCCGGGCATCGTCCGGGAAGCCAGACGGATAAGCGTGGTCATCGAGCGGGAGCAGCCCAAAAACCCGTAACAGGAAAAAACGCTTGCCCGGATATTATGGATTCCCTATAATTCAAGGCATGGAAAAGCACATTGCCCACTACCCGCTTTCGGCGATCAAGACCATCGTCTTGGAAAAAGGCGCGAGAGCGTTTACCAAAACCGCGCGACGCAACATCAAACTGATGGAACTGTCTCTGAAAGAAGCGATAGAGGTTGTAGCAAAGCTCACGCCGCACATGCTCTACAAGAGCATGACCAGCTATGCCAACCATCGGGTCTGGCAAGACGTGTATCACGCGTCCTGCCCCAACGGAAAAACGGCTTACATCAAGCTCACGCTGTGCGAAGGTACGCCTGTCATCCAGTTCAAGGAGAAATGAAATGAACGAATACGTCAGAAATCCCCGGTATTGCCTCCAGTGCGACGATGGAACCATCCTGGAATACGGAGCTAAGGATGTGCACGACAGCATCCACGGGGAAGCATTTACCGTCCGCGCCGTGAAGGGCTGGCATTGCCCCAAATGCGGGGAAATTGAATTCGTTGATGGCGATGCAGAGCGGTACAGCGATGCCCTCGAAGCAGCATCTGAGGCATACGAAAAGCGCCGCGCTACCGAAATCAAGGCCATCCGCAAGAAACTGGGCTTGACGCAAGCTGAAGCGGGAAAACTGTTTGGCGGCGGGGCAACCGCATTTTCGGAATACGAGCATTGCAAGACAGAGCCGCACAAATCTACGGTTCTGCTGCTGCGCGTGCTCGGCAGGCATCCCGAATTGCTCAGTGAGCTGGTGGAAGAGCCGCATCCGGCATGACGCGGCAAAATGCGGCGGCGGTAAGAAATTGGTGGGATGCCATCATCTTTTACTGGCAAAAAGGATGCGATGCGGGTATAACTGTCGCATGACAAGGCGGGGAAACTCGTGCCAGATTTCCCCGCCCCTTGATTTTTTGCGACCATTCTGTCTTGAAAAGGAAAACGGCCATGTTGAATCATTCCAGAAATCACACCACGAAACGCTTCTCTATCCGCTTCTTTTTTGTAGCAGGGTTTTTGTTGCTTTTGTCGTCTGGATGCTCGACTTTAGAGATTAAAGGTTCGCGTGGAATTTATACGAATGTTAAGAATATTGTTGAGTATTGCGAGAAATGTCTGACACAAGAAAATTGCAAAGATCATTCTACCTGCGAGAACAATTTATCGGAGGAGGGATTAAAATATGTTATGAAACTTGCGCTCGCTTTTGATCGGCTGGATACTGTACAATATCTCGTTGAAACCCTGAATTTCGATGTAAATACGCCATTGACAGAGGATCAGGGTAGTGCACTTGATTTCTTGTCTTATTGCAGAGACACAAACCGAAAAATTAGCCGTTACCTTGTTTCAAAGGGTGCAAATGTAAACAGTATTAGCACTTCTGTTAATAATACACCGTTATTAGTAGCAATTAGGAAGCATAATAACGCTTACGCCCTATTTCTGCTTAACAACGGTGCCGACCCTTCTATTCTTAATGGCAGGGGTTTTGATGCCTGCACAGTAGCATATCAATTTTCAAATTGGAACATCATGCCCTATTTGCCGGATTGTTGCGATCGTGTCCTTGAGGATACTACAAGTTGGTTCATCTCTAGAGAAGTACACCCTCCTGAATTGATTCAGACATGTCAAAAAAATATTGCTCGTTAGCGCGATAATGAGTCGACGCCTGAATAAGGGAAGTGTCAATATCTTATTGCAGTCGAAAAATGAGAAAATAGTATCCCCCGTCATTCCCGCGTGCCATTTTGCGCGTACTCGGCAGGCATCCCGAATTGCTCAGTGAGCTGGTGGAAGAGCCGCATCCGGCATGACGCGGCAAAATGCGGCGGCGGTCAGAAATTGGTGGGCCCCCAGGGAGTCGAACCCTGCACCAACGGATTATGAGTCCGCTGCTCTAACCAAGCATGAGCTAGAGGCCCTTGGCGGGTAGGGTTTGCCCGCTGGCATGTTCTATACGGAAATGCCAACGGCGAACCGCATTGTCTTTTATCGGATGTTCCAGTAATTTTCCACAAACGCGCGCAGCTTGTCGGAACGGGAAGGATGGCGGAGCTTTCGCAACGCCTTGGCCTCAATCTGGCGAATGCGCTCGCGGGTCACGTCGAATTGCTTGCCGACTTCTTCCAGGGTGTGATCGGTACTCATTTCAATCCCGAAACGCAGCCGCAACACCTTGGCCTCGCGCGGCGTCAGGGTATCGAGAATCTCCGCAATGACTTCCTGCAAATCGGATTGCAGAATGGCATCGGAAGGCGACAGGGTGGTCGCGTCCTCAATAAAATCGCCCAGATGGGAATCGTCATCGTCGCCGATCGGAGTTTCCATCGAAATCGGCTCTTTGGAGATTTTCATGATCTTGCGGACTTTATCTTCCGGCATTTCCATCCGAATCGCCAAAGTTGCCGGATCGGGCGTCTGCCCGGTTTCCTGCAAAATCTGGCGATTGATGCGGTTCATCTTGTTGATGGTCTCGATCATATGCACCGGGATGCGAATCGTGCGCGCCTGATCGGCAATCGAACGGGTAATCGCCTGCCGAATCCACCAGGTTGCGTAAGTGGAAAACTTGTAGCCGCGCCGATACTCGAACTTATCCACGGCTTTCATCAGGCCGATGTTGCCTTCCTGAATCAGGTCCAGGAATTGCAGCCCCCGGTTGGTGTATTTTTTGGCGATGGAAATCACCAGCCGCAGGTTGGCTTCGGCCATTTCCTTTTTGGCGCGACGCGCTTCGGCTTCGCCATTGCTCATCTGCCGATGGATGTCCTTCAATGCCTGCAAGGGAAGCCCCAGACGGGTTTGCAGGTCAATCAGCCTTTGCTGCTCTTCGCGGATGTTGGGCGCGTTCCGTTCCAGAATGGCGGCGTAACTCTTGATTCCTTTGGGCGCGGCGGCAATTTCGCGTTCCACCCACTCCGGGTCGGTTTCGTGCCGACGGAAACTGCTGATGAAGTGTTCGCGGGGCATCCGCACCTTGTTTACGCAGATGTGCTGGATATTGCGCTCGCTCTCCCGCACCGCTTCGACCATGGTGCGGACGCTGTTGCAGAGGCGCTCGATGGCGCGCGACGTGAAACGGACGAAGAGGAGCTTGTCGCTGATTTGCTGTTGCAGCGCGAGATAGGTTTTATCCTGATTTCCTTTCTTTTGCAGCACCTTCAGCATTTTTTCATAATCGGCGCGGATGCCCGAAAAATGCACGAGTGCGTCCAGCTTCATTTGCGCCAGGGAAGCGGCGGCGCTGTTCTCCGCGCTTTCTTCCGCGCTTTCTTCCTCGTTTTCTTCTTCGTCTTTTTCCGCTTCGAGTTCTTCCGTTTCAGCCTCTTCGGGCAGGGGTTCCGTCGCTTCGCCGATTGGGGCGTTGGGGTCGACCAGATCATCCACCAGTTCATCCACGCGGATTTCATCCGCCGCAACCCTGTCTACCATGTCCAGAATTTCGGCAATGGTGGTGGGACAGGCGGAAATCGCCTGCATCATGTATTTCAGCCCTTCTTCGATGCGCTTGGCAATTTCGATTTCACCTTCGCGGGTCAAGAGGTCGACGGAACCCATTTCGCGCATGTACATCCGAACCGGGTCGGTCGTGCGCCCGAATTCGGTATCCACGGTAAAAAGGGTCTGTTCGGCTTCTTCTTCGGCTTCTTCCTCGTCAACGGGCGCGGTCGTGGAATCGGTCATCAACAGGTCTTCAACGGCGGGATGGTCGTCGAAAACCTTGATGTTCAGGCTGTTGAAGTGGGAGTGAATGTTGTTCAACTGGTCGGCATCCACGATGTTATCCGGCAGATAATCGTTGATTTCGGCCTGGATCAGATAGCCGCGTTCCTTGCCCAGCTTGATGAGCGCCTTTAGGCGGTTCATCTTGGTTTCGGGATCAATGCCCGGTTCGGCGGCGCTGGCTTCGATAAAACTGGCGAGCCTGGCCTTGCCATTCTTGGCTTTGCTTTCTTTCTTTTTTGCGCCGGGCGTGCCTTTTGCCTCTTTGGGTTTCTTGCCGGAAGCCCTGGCGGGTTCAGCCTTGGCGCTGGCTTTTACTTCCTTTGCCGATTTTGCGGGCGTTTTAGCGGTCGCAACCGGCGCGGCAGCTTTTGCGCTTGTTTTGGCGGGCGTGGTTGCCTTTTTGGCAGGCGCAGCCTTTGCGGGCGATTTGGCGGGCGCGGTTTTACTGGAAGTCTTGCCGGAATCCTTGGCAGATTCGGCCTTGGCGCTGGCCTTCGTGTCTTTCGCCGACTTTGCGGGTGTTGTTTTTTTTGCAGTTGCAGCGGATGTGGCGGTTTTTGCGCCCGTTTTGGCGGGCGTGGTTGCCTTTTTGGCAGGCGTCGCTTTTGCGGGCGGTTTGGCAGGCGAGGACTTACCGGACGCGCCGGTAGCCCCAGCCCTGGCGCTGGTTTTTGCTTTTGCGGCAGATGTGGAGGCGCTTGCCGACCTTGCAGGCGGCGCTGTTTTACGCGCTGCGGTAGCGGTTTTTTCAGTGGGCGTGGCGGGGGCAGATGTTTTCTTCGCAGTTTTCCCGGATTTCTCTTGAGCCATGGCGGTTCGTCTCATGCTGAAAGCGAAAGCTGCAAATTATAGCACAAACTGGAATTTTTGAAACACGCTTGTGCTATTTTCAGCAAGGCAATCGCGCGCGTGATGTCTGAGCCGCGCTTCCCCTTCTTTAGCGCGACAATGCCCTTACTGCGTCCTGTGCCTTTTGATGCCCCTGGTCTGCGGCCTTTTGATACCACTTCTTTGCTTCGGCTTCATCCTTGGCGACGCCCCGACCGTGGAAGTACATACTGGCAAGTTCAAATTGAGCGTCCGCAAGTCCCTGTTCTGCCGCCTTGCGCCACCACTTCACCGCCTCGGCTTCATCCTTGGCAACGCCCCTACCATAGTCGTACATCACGCCAAGGTTATATTGAGCCTTCGCATCTCCCTGTTCAGCCGCCTTGCGCCACCACTTCACCGCCTCGGCTTCATTCTTGGCTACGCCCTGACCTTCGTCGTACATCACACCAAGGTTGAATTGAGCATACGCATGTCCCTGCTCCGCCGCCTTTCGATACCATTTCATGGCCTCGGCATCACTCTGGGTTACGCCCTGACCTTCGTCGTACATCACACCAAGGCTGCATTGAGCCTTCGCATGTCCCTGTTCCGCTGCTAGTCCGTGCCACTTCACGGCCTCGGCATAGCTCTGTGTTACGCCCCGACCAAAATAGTACATTACACCAAGTTCGTTTTGAGCCGCTGCGTCTCCCTGTTCCGCCGCGCGTTTGGTGGCCTCAAAGCTGGTTGCGTCCTCAACGCCTTGAGCGCCCTGAGAACTGTTCACATTGGGAGCGGCAACACGCCCCGGCTCATCCGAACACCCTGCCAGAACCAGACAAACCGCAAACAATTCCACGCATCCGCGTATCATCCGAAGCATTTTGCGTCACCTGAAAGTCAAAACCACATTCTATCGGTATTCTCTTCAATCATGGCAATTCGTTCAGAGCTATCCGCAACCCCGCACAAGTGGGCGATGGTTTTTCAATTGCCGTCTGCAAGACCAAGACCCGTGACACGCGCCGGAAAATTCCTTAGACTACGCCCTTTCACCTTTTATCCATCCAGACAGGAAAAAATCATGGCAGCCTCTTATGTTGCGCTCATCGTTCTAGTAGCAGCGGCACTCGTTTTCGTTTTCAAGTGCGTCTGCGTCGTACCCCAGCAATCGGCCTACGTCATCGAGCGGCTGGGTCGTTATCACGACACATTGACCGCCGGAATGCGTATCATCATCCCGGTCGTCGACCGGATCGCCTACCGGCATTCCATGAAAGAAATTCCCTACGACGTGACGCCGCAGGTCTGTATCACCAGAGATAACACCCAGGTGCAGATTGACGGCATCCTCTACTATCAGGTCACGGACGCGCGGCAAGCCTCTTACGGAACTTCCAACTTTGAAATCGCCATCGAGCAGCTTGCCAAAACCTCGCTGCGTTCCGAAACGGGCAAGCGCGAACTCGACAAACTTTTAGAAGACCGCGAAACCATCAACCGCACCGTGGTGGCGGCGCTCGATGAAGCCAGCACCAGTTGGGGGGTCAAGGTTCTGCGCTACGAAATCAAGGACATCGTGCCGCCAGATTCCGTCCTGCGCGCCATGCAACTGCAAATCACCGCCGAGCGGGAAAAACGCGCCAAAATCGCCGAATCCGAAGGCGAACGGCAAAAGGCCATCAATCTGGCGGAAGGGCAAAAACAGGCGGCTATCGCCGTCTCCGAAGGCCAGATGACCGCCGCCATCAACAAGGCCAAGGGAGATGCCGAAGCCGTCCGTCTGGTAGCCGAGGCAACCGCTGGCGCGGTCAAGGTGATTGCCGGCGCCATCAATACCCCCGGCGGGATGGAAGCGGTCAACCTGAAAGTCGCCGAACAGTACGTCGGCGCGTTCGGCAACCTCGCCAAGGTGGGCACGACCCTGATTGTCCCCGGCAATCTGGCGGACATGTCGGCGCTGGTCGCAACGGCGCTCAACGTAGTAAAGGCAGACAAGGCCAGTGGCGCGATCGGCAAATAAGCGGAAAACATGACACGGGCGGCAGATTGCCGCCCCTACGGACAATCCAGAAATTCTACGCATTGAAAAAACAATTGCCGTCCGCAAGGACACGCAATCTGCGTCCCCACAAGTCTTGCGGCTGGCAAGGAAGCAAGCGCAAAATGCGCCCGACTGAATCGAAAACGCGCTACCCTTCCTCAAAATCTGCCGCCGCTTCCCAGATAATCCGCCCTTCCTTTTTTGCCTGTCGGGTTCGGTTGAGCAACTGGATAAACGGCCAGACCCGCTGTCGCAGAGAAATCGGCAGTGGTTTTCCCTCTTCTTCCGGCATATCCGGGGCGTGTTGAACCAGCCGTTCCAGTGTCGCTACCGCTACCGGAACTTCGCTCTTGTCAATCACGCCCTTTGCCGTGCAGGGTTTGCCAATGGCTTTCAGCAGGGGACGCGCTATGTCCGCCATCATAAACATTTCTCCAGCCTCGCTGGAACGAAAAGTCACAAGCATGATTTTCTCCCGGTTATGCTCAGGCAGGAATGTATCACTGGCGGCGGCCTTCGTTCATGCTTTATTTTGGGCATAATAGCGGTTCTCCCATTTTTCAGGTTTTTATGCCAACCGATCTCATCGTGCAGGGCGCGGCTCTGCCTTCTTTCCTGCTGGACAGTCTCACCCAGGCAACCGGCGCGGCTTCCGTCAACATGGAAGGCACGCAGCGCGTCCGCCTGAAAGACGCGCATCGTACCCCGGAATTTCTCCCGCTCATGCCCCTGCTCGAACGGGAACATCTGGATTGGGGTTTCATCCCCGCTGGTCGAAGACTTGCCGATTATCGCCTGATTGCGTTCGACATGGATTCCACCCTGATTACCATCGAATGTATTGATGAGCTTGCCGATTTTGCGGGGCAGAGGGAAGCGGTTGCGGCGGTTACGGAAGCGGCGATGCAGGGCGAAATAGACTATCCTGAAAGTCTTTCCCGCCGCCTTGCCCTGCTGGCGGGGCTGGATGCCCGCATTCTGGCGCGGGTTTATGCGGAGCGCCTGCAACTCTCGCCCGGCGCGCGCGAACTGCTCGCCGCCTGTCACGCTGTAGGGATGCGTTCCGCAATTCTTTCCGGCGGCTTTACCTACTTTACCGAGCGGCTGCGGATTGAGCTGGGTTTTGATTTTGCCACGTCCAACGAACTGGAAATCGCGGGCGGGAAAATGACCGGCAGGGTCGTAGGCACGATCATAGATGCGGCGGCCAAGGCCGCGCACTTAAAACGCCTGAAGGCCGAACTGGGGATAGATACCTGTGATGTCATTGCGGTCGGCGACGGCGCCAACGATCTCCTGATGATGGCGGAAGCCGGACTTTCCGTCGCCTATCAAGCCAAACCCGCAATCCGCGCAAAAGCAGATGTCGTCATTCATCAGGGTAGGCTGGACAGCATACTGGGACTGCTTTCGGATGCTTTTGTCAGCGCAGAAAAAAATTTCTGACATTCCCTGTAGACATCCTGCATAAAAGTCATTATCATCCACTCCCCGGTTTCTAATAACAATAATGCAACCGTTTCAAGTTTCTACCAAGTTTCTTTTTTCCACCATGTATCACAGGAGAATTTTCCACATGAACACTGCAAAATCCGAACAAATCGCCGCTGCCAACAAAGCCAACGCGGAAGCCCTGCTGGCGCTCATGCGTAGCACGATGGACAACATCGAGAAGTTCGCTAACCTCAATTTCAGCACCCTGCGCGAAAACCTTCAGACCAGCTCCAAGAACACGGACTCGCTTCTGTCGGTCAAGGATCCCAAGCAGGCGCTTGCAATGCAAAGCGCCATCGCCGAGCCTTCCCTGGAAAGCGCCCGCGCCTACTACCACAATCTGTATGAGCTGGTACTGGGAATGCAGAAGGACATCACCAATGT
>JAISSL010000037.1 GCA_031273145.1 Zoogloeaceae bacterium
CCACCAGATGCTACAAAATTTCTGCAAATTATATCACAGGCAAAAATTTTGTCATGTTTTAGTTTGAAATGCTTTGAGTCGTATCAAATTGGAGTGTCAATACCTTGTTGCAATCCGAAGATGATGGGAACAGAATGCATCTCTCATTCTAGCCTACGCGGGAATGACGAGTGGATTCCGCGACTTCGCGCGGAATGACAGAGTGTTGCGGGTGGCAGGTCTTGCGGGCGGCATCCGCCGCCCCTACGGACAAATTCAACGACACCACGCATTGAAAGAGGTGCCGCGCATTGAACAACTCGTAGGGGACGCAACCTGCGTCCCGTCATAGCCCGCAAATTAACAATTTCCGTCTGCAAAACGCAAGACCTATTTTTTCCAGAAGGCCGGGGTCAGGGTGACCAGCAGGGTGAAGATTTCAAGGCGTCCCAGGAGCATGGCAAAGGCGCATACCCAGGTCTGGAACAGGCTTAGACCCGCGTAGCTCCCTGCCGGACCTACTTCTCCCAGACCGGGGCCGGTGTTGTTCAGGGACGCAACCGTGGCGGAAAAGGCAGTGATGATTTCCATCCCGGAAAAAGAAAGCACCAGCGTCAAAGTAACAAGGCTCACCATGTAGATAAAACTGAAGGCCAAAACCGCAAACAGCATATTGGACGGAATCGAGCGTCCGCCCAGTTTGACCGGGTGCACGGCGGCAGGGTGCATGGCGCGGAGCAGTTCCCGATAAACCTGCTTGTAAAGCAGAATAGCGCGCATCATCTTGATGCCGCCGCCAGTAGAACCAGTGCAGGAGACAAAACTGCACAAAAAAAGCATCCACAAGGGCGCGAAGAAAGGCCAGAAATCGTAGTCCGTCGAAGTAAAACCCGCCGTCGTGGCAATGGATACGACATTGAAAGCCGCATATCGGAACGTGGTTCCGCTGGTCTCGTAGGCGTGAAAATTCCAGAGATAAAAGGTAATCAGCAGCACGCTTGCCAGCAGGACGCCCAAAAACCAGAGAATTTCCGGGTCGCGCAGATACGCGCGCAGGTCAATGTTCGCCATGACCGCATAATGGGTCGAAAAGTTCATCCCGGCAATCAGCATGAACAGAACGGCAATGCCTTCGATCAGGGGAGAATTCCAGTAGGCAAAGCTCGCGTCATGCGTGGAAAAGCCGCCCAGCGAGACGGTGGAAAAGGCATGGCAGAGCGCATCGAAAGCCTCCATCCCCGCCCAGTAATAGGCCAGCCCGCACAGCGCCGTAATCCCGACATAGACCAGCCACAATCCCTTCGCGGTCTGGGCAATGCGCGGAGTAAGGCGGGTATCTTTCATCGGCCCCGGCGTTTCCGCCTTGAACATCTGCCGTCCCCCAATGCCGAGCATGGGGAGAATGGCAACCGCCAGCACGATCAAGCCCATGCCGCCCAGCCAGATGATGAGATGTCGCCAGAGATTGATGGAAACCGGCAGCAAATCCAGGCCGGGCAGCACCGTTGCGCCGGTGGAAGTCAGACCGGAAGCCGCCTCGAAATAGGCTTTGGTAAACCCGATGTCGAGTTGCGTATAAAAAGGAATTGCGGCAAACACCGGCAGCACCGACCAGACCAGCACGACGAGCAAGAAACCATCGCGCACATTGAGTTCGCGCTTGTGTCGCCGGGTCATGCTCCACAAAAACAGGCCGCTGCCGCCCGTCATGAAAAAGGCAAGGTCGTAGGCCGTTTCCGCGCCATCGTGAGAAAAATGCGCCATCAGGAGCGGCGCAAGCAGAGTCAAGGAAAACAGCGCCAGCACCATGCCAAAGGCACGAATGACCGGAAAGAAACGTTCCATCTCACCCGCCGCCTAAAGCAATTTCTGATTAAACGCATACATTTTTACGCATGATGCCCTCTCCCCCTGCCTCTCTCCCGCAAGCGGGCGAGGGGAGATATTCAGACCCTCTCCCACTTGTGGGAGAGGGTGCCCCGAAGGGGTGGGAGAGGGTAAAAAAATGTACATGATTAAAGAGAACCGCTTTAAAAAAAGTGAAACCCGACCTGAAACAGTTTCTCGACTTCCTTGACCTGTTTTTTCTGCGTGCAGAACAGGATGACATGATCGTTCGGCTGGATAACGGAATCGCCATGCGCGATTTCAACCCGCCCCATGCGCTGCTCGAACGAGCCATCGTCGCGCACCTCTATTGGCGTCACATGATGAAAGTCGCGCACCAGCGCGGCAACCGCCACGCCTTTTGGCCATTCAATCTCGCTGATTTTGCGCCCGATAACGCGGGAGCTGCCGGAATCCCCATGCGCCACAATTTCCAGAACCTCTGCGGTGCCGCGCATGAGCGAGTGAACCGTCGCCACGTCCCCTTTCCGAATCCGCGCCAGCAGAGAACCAATGGAGACATGCGCCGGGGAGATGCCGATGTCAATCAGGCCGCTCTGCGCCATGTCGGCATAGGCGTTCCGGTCAATGAGCGCCACGACCCGTGGGCAACCCATCCGCTTGGCAAGCGAAGTGGTCACGATGTTGTCCGCGTCGAAATTGGTCAGCGCGAGAAAGATGTCCATTTCCGCGACGTTTTCCTGTTCCAGCAGGTCTTCGTCCGTCGCGCTGCCGAAAAGCACCAGGGAATCCTTCAGTTCTTCCGCGATGAAGTTGGCGCGGTTTCTGTCCGGCTCGATAATCTTGATTTCATAGCGCCCTTCCAGCGCGGCGGCGACCCGAAAGCCAATGTTGCCCCCGCCCGCAATCATGATGCGGCGTATCGGGTTGCCGTAAGGCCGTATTTCGCGCAGCGCCAGCCGGATGTGTTCAGCCGCCGCCACGATAAAGACTTCATCCCCGACTTGCAGATGAACGTCGCCATCCGGGATGATCGGCTTGCCCTGCCGGAAAATGGCGACGATTCTGGCATCCGCATCGAGCGGCAGATGCGAACGAATTTCCCGAATCGGTTTTGCGAGAAGCGCCCCCCCTGCTTGCGCGTAAAGCCCGATCAGAGACACCCGCCCGCCCGCGCAATCCAGAACTTCCAGGGCTTCCGGGAATTCGACCAGGCGGGCAATGTATTCGGTGATGGTCTGTTCCGGGCAAATGACGAAGTCGACGGCGAAATTTTCCCGCGCAAGCAAGCCCTGGTCGTTGTGAAAGTCGTTGGCGCGCAGACGGGCCACGCGGGTCGGAATGTTGAAAACGCTCTGCGCGATCTTGCAGGCCACGAGATTGGTCTGGTCGCTCTGGGTCAGCGCAATAATCAGGTCGGCATCTTCGGCGCCCGCATTTTTCAGCACCGAAGGATAGATCGCATTCCCCGCCACCACGCGCAGGTCTAAGCGATCCTGCAAGGCAGCCAGCGGCTCGTGGCTGCTGTCAATGACCGTAATGTCGTTTTCTTCCGAAGCAATCAGGTTTTCCGCGACACTGGCGCCGACCCGCCCCGCGCCAAGAATGATGATCTTCATGGCATCCTGTCCGCGTTCAGTCCGCCTCGTGCCGCCTGCCTACCGCAATGCCCAACTGTTTCATCTTCCGGTAGAGGTGGGTGCGTTCCAGCCCGGAATGTTCGGAGACCCGCGTCATGTTGCCGCGTTCGCAGCGCAGAAGATGCTCGAAATAGCGTTTTTCAAAATCGTCGCGCGCTTCGCGCAGCGGCAGGGCGAAGAGGTTTTCCAGTTCCGCCGGCAGGGCATTGCGCTGGATGCCCAGATTGGGAACCAGCCGCGCAAGGTCTTCCTCGCCGATTTCCTCATCCAGGGTGGAAAGCGCCAGACTGCGAATCAGCGCCTGCAAATCGTCCCACAGGGAGAAAATAGCGCTGGCGTCGCGTCCCGGCCAGTTGGTGCGAATCAGATTGAGCGCGGCGCTGGAAAAATGGCGCATGGGCGATTCGCCCCGCTCGATCATCAGATTCAGGAAGAGGCTGCAAATCTCCGGCAGGTCGCTGCTGTTCTGAAGCAGATCGGGCAGGAACACGACGACTTCCGAGATCCGCCGCAAGGTGTGCAAATCCCATGCCTTTTCAGCCAGCGCGTCCAGCGGCTGCGCGATGGCGGCGATGACCAGGATGTTGTACCGGGTCGCCCGATCCAGCGCAAAGGCAAGGTTCATCTGCTGCAATTTGCCAAGCGCGGCCAGGTCGCCTACGTAGATCAGCCCGCCTGCCGTCTTTTGCAGGGTTTCCTGACTCAGCGTGCCGGTGGTCTCGCGCAGATTCAGCCAGGGCGAGCGCGGCCTGTGCAGGGTACGGGCGCAGAGTTCGGCAATCAGGCCGACCCCGCCCTTGATGAGCAGCGCGTGACTGCGGACTGCGGACTGTTCGAGGCGTTTTTTCAGGTCGCGGAACATGTTGGTATGGCTCAACACATCCAGCGTGACCGGCGGACGCTGCCCGATCCGGTCGTGTTTCAACGCCTTTTGCGCGGTGGCAAGCAGCTTTTGCAGGGCAATGGGTTTTTCCAGAAAATCCACCGCGCCCAAGCGGGTGGCTTCCACCGCGCTGTCAATCGTGCCGTGCCCGGACATCATGACGACCGGCATGGTCAGTTGTCCGTTTGCGTTCCATTCCTTCAACAGGGTGACGCCGTCGGTATCCGGCATCCAGATGTCGAGAAGGACCAGATCGGGGACGCGCTCAATGCGCGCTTCGCGCGCTTCGTTCGCGTTTTCCGCCTGCCGTACCGAATGTCCCTCATCCGAGAGAATTTCGGAAAGCAGTTCCCGAATGCCTACCTCGTCATCCACAATCAAAATATCAGCCATTATGGGATTCCTCTCAACGTTTGCTGTGTTTCTGCCAGAGGCAGACGGATAGCGATGCGCGCGCCGCCCTCCGGTTTGTTGTCAATGGTAATTCCGCCGCGATGCTCGTCAATGATTTTTTTCACGATCGGCAGGCCAAGGCCGGTTCCGCGCGCTTTGGTCGTGACATACGGCTCAAAAAGTCGCGGCAACATCTCAGTCGGAAAACCGTCGCCATTGTCCTCTATTTGTAGCAGGACGGTATCGTTTTCGGCTTCTGTCTGAATAAAAATTTCTCCCCCCTCCCGATTTTCCAGCGCGTCCTCGCCGTTTCGCAAAAGGTTGTGGATGACCTGGCGCAACTGGTTCGCGTCGCCTTCAATCCAGGGCAGGTTGCCCTCCAGACGGGTACGAATGGGCGCGTTGGAATGCTCGTAGAGCGTCAATACTTCCAGAATCAGGGCGTTCAAGTCAAGCGGCACCAATTCCGGCGTAGGCAGGCGGGAATAATCGCGGAAGTTATCCACCATCCGCTTCATCGCCAGAACCTGATTCACGATGGTTTGGGTGGCGCGTTCCAGAATTTCCAGGTTTTTCCCTTCCAGATGACCGGCCAGCTTGAATTGCAGACGTTCGGCAGAAAGCTGGATGGGAGTGAGCGGATTCTTGATTTCATGCGCCAGACGCCTTGCCACTTCCCCCCAGGCGATGCTGCGCTGCGCGGCAATCAGGCGGGTGATGTCGTCGAACACCACCACGAAACCGCCGCCCGATACCAGCGGCAGACTGCTGCCGCGCAGAAGCAGGTTGCGGCGCTGGCTCATCCCGGACAGACTTTCGACTTCAGTCTGTCCCTGCCAGTCCTCTTCGCCGGAATGGGTAAAATGCGCTTCCAGCCATGCGCCAAGTTCCGGGAAATACTGCCATGCCGCCGCCCGAACGTTGATTTCATCGGAGAGCGCCTCGCCCAGAATGGAGAGCGCCCCTTCGTTCAGGCTTCGCAACACGCAATCACTATCGAATACCAGCACTCCGGCGGAAAGGTTGGCAAGGATGGATTCCAGATAAGCGCGCGCGCCTTCCAGTTCGTTCCGGTGTCGTTCCCCTTCCCGCCTTGCGTCGGAGAGTTGCTGGGTCATCTGGTTGAACGATTGGGTCAGTATCCCCAGTTCATCGTCGCCCTTGGCGATCCGCCGCTGCGAATAATCGCCCTGAGCGACGGCCTCGGTTCCTTCCGCCAGAATGGAAAGCGGCGCGGAAAGGCGACGCGCCAGAAAAAAAGCGAGGGCAAAGGCCGCCAGCAGCGTCACCAGCAGACTCAACGTGAGGCTCAAGGTATAGATGCGGGTCAATCCCTGGCGGGCAAGCTGCAATTCCTGATATTCGCTATGCACCAGTTGCACCGCCTCGGCGTTCTGGTTCAGACTTTCCGGGACGCGCTGCGTCAGTTGCACGACGTGCGGCTGCTCGAAAAAATTGTGGGAGGCAATGGGCAAGAGGACGCGCAGGCGCAATTCCCTGCCATCCGCGCCCTCCCCTGCCATGTCCGCCTCTCCTGCCGCGACCGGCTCGTCAATGACCACAATCGGCGACAGAGGCTCCATCCCCGCCAGCGGAGTCGCCAACGCCTGCGCCTGCTTCAATTCGGAAGGCGAAGGCAAGGGCGGCAGGGGTTGGGTAAAATCCCGCTGGGAACTGATCAGCAATTGTCCGCTAGGCGAAAAAAGCGCAACGGAATCCACAGCAGCCTGTTCACGCAGTCGGGCGATATAGGCGCGCAAGCCCGCTTCGGGCTGGTCGGCAAGATCGTCCGCAATGCCCAACGCCTTTTGAATCAGCTCACCCTGCAAGTAATCGAAGGCAGAACGCCCCAGATTGATGCCGGATTCCAGCGCCTTTTCCACCCGCACATCGAACCAGCTTTCAATCGAGCGGGTAATGAATTGCACCGAGACGGCATAAATCAGAATGCCGGGAATCAGCGCAACCATGCCGAACAGCAAGGTGAGTTTGAGTTTCAAGCGCGCGCCGAATTTTCGCGCGCGAATATCCCGCACCAGTCTTCCAATCTGCCAGCCCAGCAGGAGCAGAAACATGACGGCAATCGTCGCGCTGGCGAAAAAAATCTGCGGATAGCGTTCGCTCATGGCGTCCGCTGAAGTCGAAGTCAGCAGCATGATCCAGAGCGCCACGCCGAACACCAGCGTCAGAACGCCCAAAGCCGCAATGACATGCCTCATGGGGCGGCAGCCTTCGGATTGTCCGCGCCGTTTTCGCCTGCCGCCTCCAGTCTTGGCGCGGCAGCGGCGTCAGGCACCCTGAATCTCCAGTTTTGCCAGCCCGAATCCAGCATCCATCCGCCTTGTCGCGCGCCGCCGCCAAAGGAGGCGCTCACCTGAAAGAGCTTGGGCAGTCGGGCGGTATCCAGCCGCATCCGCAGACGGGCATCCAGCCTTTCGCCCGGCGAAAGCGATTGATCGGTAATCTGCCAGTAATGGACAAACGCAAGCGCCTGTAATGCCGAAGCCAGATCGGGAAAAGTCTGATGCAGCGTCCCGGTGGTCAGGCGATACTGGCGAGTCAAGGCATGGTAATTGAGGCGCCGGGTCTGGCTGGTCTTGGCAACCGTCTGATTGAGCCAGTACCAGCGCGACCTTTCCAGCTCGAATTCCAGAATGAAAAAAAGCGAAATTCCCTTTTTGACGACCTCTTCCAGCGAGGGCGTGAAATTTATTTTCGCCGTGGTGGAAAGGACGTACCCCGCCTCAATCCCCGCCTCAATCGTGGGGTTGGGCAGCTCAATGCCTTCTGCTCTTACCGCGCCGGAAAAAAGAATGGCGAAAAAGTTAAGTAAAAGCCAGAAGATGAGCCGGTCAGAATTGTTTTTGCAGCAGCGCATAGTAAAAGCCATCTTGTTCCGCATCGGGCAGGCAATGTTCCTCATGCTGCAAGGAGGCATCCGGGTTTTGTTTCAGGAAGCTGCCGATTTGGTCTTCGTTTTCCTGCGGAAAAAGCGAACAAGTAGCATAAAGCAATTTTCCCCTTTTTTGCAGAAGCGGCCAGAGTCCTGCCAGAATACGCGCCTGGGTTTTGGCATAATTCACAATATCCGCTTCCCGTCGTAACCATTTCACATCGGAAAAGCGCCGCGCCACGCCGCTGGAAGAACAGGGCAGGTCGGCCATAATGGCATCGTACTGATCCTTGCCATCCCCGAAAGTAGCCGCCGCATCAGCCACGCGAACCTGCGCGGTAAGCCCCAGTCGCGCAAGGTTATCCCGAATGCGCTGGCAACGCGCCGGGTCAATATCGTGCGCCACCAGCGTCAAATTATCGCCCTGTTCCAGCAGATGCGAGGCTTTCCCGCCCGGCGCGGCACAGGCATCCAGCACCCGCGCGCCCGCGCTGGGCGAGAGGATTTGCGCGGCGCGCTGCGCGCCCAAATCCTGCACCGACAATTCGCCTTCCTGAAAGCCAGGCAGACGATCTACCGGCACCGGCTGTTTCAGCAGCAACCCGCATGAACCGCGCAGTTCCGCCTCCATGCCCGCTTCTTCAAGCCGTTGCAGACAGGCTGCCTGGGTGGTTCGGCGCAGATTGACCCGCAAGGCCATCGGCGGATGCAGATTGCACGCCGCAACAATATCCTGCCAGTTATTCGGATAGGCCGCCTTGAGCCGTGCAATCCACCAATCCGGGTGCCACAAGCGAGCGGTTTCCGGCAGCGTCGCAAAAAGCGCTTCCCGCCGACGCACAAAATTACGCAGAACCCCGTTTACCAAATTCCTGTAGTATCCCCCTTCCAGCAAGGTAGCGGTTTTCACCGCCTGATTGATCACGGTATGCGACTTGCTGGGACGACTCTCCAGACAGTAAACGGCCAACAGCAGCAAGGCCATGATGTTAATACGGGGCGTTTCACGCAAAAGGGGCGAAAGCAGGGCTTCCCCCTCGCCATAACGACGCAGAACGCCATAGACCATGTGCCGCGCCTGGGGACGCGCGATGGCCGGGATGTCTTGCAAAAAGCCTTCCGCCAGACTTCGCCCCGCCATAACGCGCGCAAGGCTTTCGGTTGCGTGCCAGAAGGCAAAGGCCATTGAATCAGGCGGCAGGGGAAGGGGCAGGGAAGATTCCGGCATCGGATGAAAGGAGAGCGCGCGTCAACCGGTTCAGAAAACCGAGTTCAGATAAAGGCGGACGAGGTCGTTCCCGAAAAAAAGGGCAATTACCCCGGCAGCGGCAAGATAGGGACCGAAGGGCAGGGGAATCTGACGACCGCGCCTTGCAAGCGCGATGAGCGCGCCGCCCACGATTGCGCCTACCAGCGACGACAGCAACACAATGACCGGCAACATCGTCCAGCCCAGCCAGGCGCCAAGCGCGGCCAGCAATTTGAAATCGCCATAGCCCATGCCTTCCTTGCCCGTGGCAAGGCGGAACAGCCAATACACCGACCAGAGAAAAAGATAGCCCGCCATCGCGCCAATGACCGCATCCGCCAGGGGAACCAGGAGGCCGAAAAGATTGACGAGCAACCCAAGCCAGAGTAGCGGCAATGTCACGCGATCCGGCAGAAGCTGCGTATCCGCATCAATCATGGCCAGCGCCAACAATGTCCAGAGCAAGACCATTGCGGCAATGGCCGTCAGCCCAAAGCCGAAATGCCAGGCCGCCGCGCCCGCAAAGAGAGAAGCTGCCGCCTCGATGAGCGGATAGCGCAAACCAATCGGCGTGCGACAGGCTTTGCATTTTCCGCGCAAGACGCAATAGCTCACAAGCGGGATGTTTTCCAGCGCGGGAATAAGATGCCCGCACTGCGGACAATGCGAACGAGGCACCGCCAGATTGAAGGGCGCATCCGGCGCTGGCAGCGTCTCTCCCCGATATTCGGCGCACTCCTGCTGCCATTCCCGCTCCATGATGCGGGGCAGGCGATGAATGACGACGTTCAAAAAACTGCCGATGACCAAGCCAAAAAGCAAGGCCGCGCCGATGAAAAATCCCGGCGCGGACAGTATTTCCAGAAGGGTGGGCGCCTGCGTCAAACCATGCCACCCATCTTGAAGATCGGCAGATACATGGCAACGATGATGCCCCCGATCAGGCCGCCCAGAACAACCATGATGACCGGTTCCATCAGGCTGGAAAGCGCCTCGACCGCCTGATCGACCTCTTCTTCATAGAAGTCGGCAATCTTGCTCAACATGGTGGAAAGCGAACCGGATTCTTCGCCGATCGCCACCATCTGAATGACCATATTGGGAAAGAGGGTGACCTGCTGCAACGAGTTGGTCAGGCTGGTGCCGGTACTAACCATGGACTGCACCTTGCGGGTCGCGTTCTTGTAGACCGCGCTGCCGGCAGCCCCCCCTACGGACTCCAGCGCCTCGACCAGAGGCACGCCCGCTTCAAACATGGTGGCCAGGGTACGGGTCCAGCGGGCAATGACGGATTTGCGAATCAGCTCGCCAAAGAGCGGCAGTTTCAGGCTGAGACGGTCTACCGTATTCTGGAGGCTTTCGGATCGCTTCAGGGTATAGAAAAAGAACCACGGGCCACCGATGGCAACCCCGAAGATGGGGAACCACCAGGTCGTGAATATTTCCGAGAGGGTAATCACGATCACCGTGGGGAAAGGCAAATCCGCGCCAAAACTGCTGAACATTTCCTTGAAGGCGGGAATCACGAAAATCATGATCAGGGCAACGATGAGAAACGCCACGACGATGATGGCGGTCGGATAAAACAGCGCCGCCTTGATCTTGCCTTTGATGCTCAATATCTTTTCCTTGTAGCTGGCCAGACGATCCAGCAGGGTATCCAGAATGCCGGCCTGTTCCCCGGCCGCTACCAGATTGCAGTACAGGGAATCGAAGTAGAGGGGATGCTTGCGGAAAGCCGTTGCCAGGGAATTCCCCGTTTCCACGTCCGACTTGATGCTCAACAGGAGCTTGGCCACCGAAGGATTGGAGTGCCCGCGCCCAACGATATCGAACGCCTGCAGGAGCGGCACCCCGGAACGCATCATCGTGGCAAGCTGACGGGTAAAAATGGAAATGTCCTTTTCCGAGATTGGCTTGCCGGTCTTGAAACGCTGCTTGGTGATCTTGGGAGACATGATCCCCTGCCGTCGCAACTGGCTCTGGACGACCGTTGAGGACGGAGCGCGGATTTCCCCGCGCATGATCCGCCCATCCTTGTTTTTGCCTTCCCAGGCATAAACAGACTCTTTGATGCCTTTGCTGCGCGCAGAAGTTGCCATGATGTATGTTCCCTATCAAAGGTTGGTAGTGCCTAGCACTTCTTCAAGGGAGGTTAGCCCTTCCCTGACTTTTTTGAGACCGGCCTCGCGCAGGGTCTGAATCCCTTCCCGTTGCGCCTGTTCGGCGATTTGCAGGGAAGTGCCACTGGCGAGAATGATACGCTGAATCTCTTCCGAAATCGGCATGACCTGATAAATGCCCACCCGCCCCTTGTAGCCCTTGCCCTTGCAGCGGTCGCAACCGCGCGGTTCATAAGGCTTCCAGGAACCGTCCAGCTCTTCCGGCCTGTATCCCGCTTCCAGAAGCGCTGTTTCGGGAATTTCGACCGGCTGCTTGCAGGAGCACAGCCTTCGCGCCAGACGTTGCGCGGTAATCAAAAGGACACTGGAGGCGATGTTGAAGGTGGGAATCCCCATGTTCATCAAGCGGGTGAGGGTCTGCGGCGCATCGTTGGTGTGCAGGGTGGAAAGCACCAGGTGCCCGGTCTGCGCCGCCTTGACCGCAATTTCTGCCGTTTCCAGGTCCCGGATTTCGCCGACCATGATGATGTCCGGGTCTTGCCGGAGAAAGGAGCGAAGCGCGGCAGAGAAAGTCAGCCCCGATTTTTCATCCACATTGACCTGATTGATCCCTGCCAGGTTGATTTCCGCCGGGTCTTCGGCGGTCGAAATATTGATGCCCGGATCGTTCAGAATATTGAGGCAGGTGTAGAGCGACACCGTTTTGCCGGAACCCGTGGGGCCTGTTACCAGCACCATGCCGTAAGGCCGGTGAATGGCATCCAGCAGAGTGGTTTTCTGATCCGGGTCATACCCCAGCGCGTCAATGCCCAGGGTTGCCGAACTCGGATCGAGAATCCGCATCACGATTTTTTCGCCATGCAGGGTCGGCAGGGTGCTGACCCGGAAATCAATGGCGCGGGTCTTGGAAAGCACCAACTTCATCCGGCCATCCTGCGGAATTCGTTTTTCCGAAATATCGAGCCGGGAAAGCACCTTGATCCGGGAAGCCAGTTTTTCCTTGATGGTAAGCGGCGGATTGATGACTTCCCTTAATGCGCCATCCACCCGGAAACGGATGCGATAAAACTTCTCGAACGGCTCGAAGTGGATGTCGGATGCCCCTTCATTGATGGCGTCAATCAGGGTCTTTTGCAGGAACTTGACGACCGGCGCGTCCTCAACGTCAATGGCTTCTCCGGCAGCGCCGCCCCCTTCGCTATCCTCGAAATTGAGGTCATTTGCGTCGCCGATGATCTCCTGCAACGCTTCCTGCTCATCTTCCGAAAACTTGCGAACCAGGGGCAGCAGCTTGTCAATTTCGACGATAATCGGGTCAATGACCAGGGAAGCCTGAAAGCGTATCGCTTCCAGCGCGTGTCGGTCGGTGGGGTCGGTGGTGGCGACGGTAATCCGGTTGCCCCGCTTGAACAGGGGCATGATGCGGTGTTGCGCGATCAGCTTGGGATTGATGGCATCCTTCGGGACGTAAACTTCGTCGTAAGCGGAGAGATCGAACAGGGGCATGAAAAAGGCTTCCGACGTAAAACGTGCCAGATCGAGCGCGCGAATCTTGCCGCTGTTGATCAATTCTTCCGCCAGAGAGGTTTTTTCGGAAAACGCGCGACCTGCGAGGCGCTTGGCATCGCTCTCCTGCAAATGCCCTGCCTTGACCAATGCCACAGCCAGGCCGCTGACCGGGGGCGCGTTTTGGGAAGCTTCGTTGGCAATCATGAAACTTGTCCGCTTACAAATAGAAACAAGGTTAGATGATGCTACAACGGACTGGTTTTGTACACGTCATAGCGGTTTACTTCCCTTGTTGTTGTGGCGAAGTTGCAGAATTCCCCATTTTCTTGCCGTGGCAACCTGGAAAAGATGCGGGTCGGGATTGACCGCGATCGGGTGCGATACTTTTTCCAGCAAGGGCAAGTCATTTTGGGAATCGCTATAAAAGCGGCTCTCGGCAAAACTTCCCCAGTGCAGCGCCTGAGCTTCCAGCCATGCCTCGACCCGAACCAGTTTCCCTTCCCGGAAGGCCGGGATGCCTTTGACCTTGCCGGTAAATTCCCCGTTGATACATTCAGGAATCGTGGCGATGAGATGAGCAAAGCCGAATTCGCGGGCAATCGGCGCGGTCACGAAGCTGTTGGTTGCGGTGACCAGGATCGTGATGCCGTCCTTTTCCGCCAGATGGTCGCGTACCAGGGTTCGCGCGGCCAGCGACATCATGGGGCGAATGGACTCTTTCACGTATTCGGCGCGCCAGGCTTCCAGCGTGGCGCGGGAATGCGCCGCGAGCGGCGCAAGCTGAAAGTTCAGGAAGGCTTCGATATCCAGCGTTCCCGCTTCGTAGTCGGCCAGAAAACGTTGATTTCTTTCTTCCTGCGCCTGCCGTTCGAGCGCCCCTTTTTGAATCAGGAATTGCGCCCAGGCAAAATCCGAATCGCCGTCCAGCAGCGTGTTATCCAAATCGAACAGAATGAGTCGCATCATTTAAGGCTCCGGGTTGGGTTGGTTCAGGGGATTACCCAAAACAGCGCGTAAAAACGGCACGGTAATCGGGCGTTTTTGTTCCAGCGAATAACGGTCAAGCGCGGCCAGGGTTGCGGTCAGGATACGCATATCCCGGCTGGCGCGGCTCAACAGGTAATCCAGTCCCTCTTCCGCAAGCGGCAGGGAACGGGCGGCGGCGATTTGGGCAAGCGCCGTTTTTTTCTCCGTATCGGACAAGGCATGAAGTTGGTAGACTAACCCACTTCCCAGCCGGGTTCGCAAATCTTCGCGCAGCGTGAGGTTTGCGGGCGGCGCGCTGGCAGCAAAAAGCAGTTTGCCGCCCTGCGTCCGAATCCGGTTGAAGGCGTGAAAGAGCGCGATTTGTCCCGATTCATCAAGCTGCTCGACATGATCCACCGCAAGCCGGGAGATGCGCTCCGGCAATTGACCGCAAGCCTTATCTGCTTTCGCATCCAGATAAAAAAAGCCGCTGGCTTGAAGGAGATGGCTTTTGCCGGAACCCGGCGCGCCCCAGAGCAGAAAAATCGCCTCTTCGCCTTCCGGCGCGGCCAGCCAATGCTTGAACGCGGACAACGCCTCTTCGTTCGCGCCGGGAACGAAATTATCCAGAGACGGCGCGCTTTCCGGCAACAAATCGAGGAGCAACTGACGCATGGCGCTCATGCCTGATTACCTTCATGCGAAAACCACGCCTGAATTTCCTTAGGCAATGCGCCGCCGGTAACGTAAGCGCGGCGCAGCACGTCCCAGTAATAGCGATAAGAACCACGGTCGTGCAAGCGTCCCTGATGGCGAATCGGCCCCCAATGGGCGGCTTCGGCCTGCAAGAGAATGTCGACCGCCCCCGTAATTTCGGCAAGCTCCGGGCGCATGGCTTCGAGAATGGGCAGAATCTGGCGGGGATGAATGCTCCACATCCTGAGATACGCGAACTCCTGCCGCGCCAAACGAGCATCGGTAGCCATGATGGCGGTATCAGATAATTCCGTGCAGACGTTGTGGGTCGGGGTGATGCCTGCCGCATGGGCGGCAGCGGCTACTTCGCATTTGGCGCGGACGATCAAGGGGTGGCTGAATTGGCCGGGGCTTTGCATGGCCGACGCGGGAATCGCGCCCTGATGGTCGGAGACGAAATCCATCAGGCCGAAATCCAGGCTTTCCACGCCTTCCAGGGCGGCAATCTGCCGCACTTCCTGCAACGCGCCCTGCGTTTCAATCAGGACGTGAACGGGAATCGCGCGGCAAAGGCCAAGGCTTGCTTGAAGCTGGCGCAGCCGCTCGATCTGCCGCGCCACGTCGGCAGCGGCACGGGCTTTGGGCAGAGTGATGAAGGCGATTTTCTCGCCTGCAATTTCAAGCGCAATCTGTAAATCCGCTTCCCAATGCGGGTGGCGCACGTCATGGATGCGAAGCCCAACCCGGTTAAAGCGGTTTTCCGCGCTGTTGATGAGATTCGCGCAGAGCGTGACATGCGCCGTTTCCTCTCCGGTTTTTGCCCCGTCTTCGCAATCAGAGGTCACGTCAAACAGGGGCGTTCCGGCTTCCGAGCAAATTTCCTGTTGCAGGGCAAGCGCCTTGCGGATGGTTTTTTCCGAACCGGCATAGTGGTCTACGGCAGGCAAAATGGCGCGCGGCTTTGTCTCGCAGAACGGGGCAAAACCGGGAAGGACGGGTTCCGTCATGCGTTGTCGCCCACGAAGGGGTTGTACAGACGCTCATCCCCCAGGGTGGACATCGGGCCATGCCCAGGAATGAAGCGCACGTCATCCCCCAACGGAAACAGCTTTTTCCGAATCGAGGCAATGAGATCGGCGTGATTGCCTTTGGGAAAATCCGTGCGCCCGATGGAACCTTGAAACAGCACGTCGCCCACCTGCAACAGACGGGAAGCGCGATGGAAAAACACGACGTGACCCGGCGTATGCCCGGGGCAATGCAGCACTTCGAGCGATTCCTTACCGAACGTGACCTGGTCGCCGTCGGCGAGCCAGCGGTTGGGTTTGAAGGGGACGCTTTCCAGGCCGTAGTTTTGCGCGCTTGCGACGATGTGCTCGACCAGAAAAAGGTCGCCTTCGTGTGGGCCGGTGATGGGAATGGAAAAATACTCGGCCACGGTGCCCGCTGCGCCGGCGTGGTCGAAATGACCGTGGGTAATCAGGATCAGCGCCGGTTTCAGATTTTCCGCCGTGACGGCGGCGATGATGCGCTCGGCATCGCCGCCCGGATCGACAATGGCAGCGGCGCGGGTCTCTTCGCACCACAGGAGGGTGCAGTTTTGTTCAAGCGGAGTAACGGGAACGATTGAGTAACGCATGATGGATTGAGGTCAAAAGAAGGTGAAAGGAAAGCGCCGGGAAACGGCAGAAGCCAGGGCTTCACGGCCTGTTGCGAAAGAGCAGATAGCGGACGTTCATATCCATCGGCAGGGCGTAATCCACTGCGGCCAGGGCGATGTTACTCCCGATCTGCGCCAGTTTGAGGTTGATGAAAACCCGATCGCCGCTCTCGGCATAGGTGCCCACCAGAATCGCCTGGGCTTCGTACTGCCGGGCGATTTGCTCGATTTCGCGGGTCAGCATCAATTCTCCCTCGTTCTGTTTCATGTAGAGGGTCTGGCGCATTTTCAGTTCCACGACCCGATACCCCTGTTGCGCGAGCCGCGCGCCCAGTTGTTCGGAAATCAGGCGGCCGAGGGGAGAAGATTCTTCCAGCGCGTTCAGGTTGACCAGCGTGGCAACGATGACCGGATGCTGCGTGGTCACCCGGCCTTCCGCCTGGGCAAGCAGGGTATCGGCGGCGCGGTAGCTGGAAAGAATCAGGTCGCTTTCCGCCACTTTCGAGTAGGAAGCAGCCTGATAGCCGGGTTGTCGGGAAAACAGGAGACAGCCTTCCAGACACAGAAGCGCCACCAGCAGAAGAACCGGCAGACGAAGGAAAGAGCGGCGCAAAATGGGCAGGGTCATTTTTTCGTATCGTTCCTGCCATTTGGCTCATCTACGATTTTCAGGGTGCCGGTTTTGGGGGGGATCGCAAAGGGGCTGCCTTCCGTCTTGCCGCCTTCGCAGGGGTTCAGGCGGGAACAGATGCGCTGTTCGTACAGGCGCAAATCTTCGGTGCTGACGTAATAAAGCTGCGAGTTGCGGGTGATGTAACGCGCCCCATCCAGCACCGAGAGGGTCACGAAAATCTCGCAATGCGAGCTTCGGGCGGGGAAAAGCTGGGGGGAGACGGGGGTTGGCTCGCGGCTTTCCGTGTTGGATGCCCACAGGTTCGGCATGAGTTGCCGGACTTTCCGGTCGCTGCCTGCCTTGTCGCCATAGCCGAATTTCAGGGAGTTCACGTCAATGTGGAGCGCCAGCGCGGCATCCGGCACTTTGGTGATTTCGACATTCTGGGAGACCAGCGCCGTTATCAGGGATTCCACGAAAATGCGGGAAAACCAGGTTTCCACTTCCGGCATGGCGATATAAATCGGGCGACAGCCTTTTCCGGGCATACAGCGATGGCGGCGCATTCCGTGCACCAGGGCGCGCGCCGAATCTTCCGCAATGCTCTGCCAGTGCTTGCCCGCTTCCAGCCGGAACTGCGAGCTGATGGGAAACTGCGTCGGCACGGGGAGATAGGGTTCAGGCGGCGGGGGTTCTTCCTTCCTCCACCAGTCGCTTATGAAAGACAGGTATGAGCAGCCGGCAAGCGCCAGACAGCACAGGCAGAGCAGGGGAAAACGCAGGGCAGAAGGGCGTCCGAAGGGCATGGGCGAAAGCTCGAAAACGCGCAAAAAAATAACGGCTATTGTAGCAAAAGCGCCGTCTTGAAACAGAACGGAATAAAATTACTTCACGGAATGGTTGCCTGAAAGGGCGCTCTCGCTTATGGTGCCGGGTGGCGCATGTGCGTCGCTTTCCTGTTTCGTCATCATGGAAATCGTTTTGATTAGCGGCCTGTCTGGTTCGGGCAAATCGGTGGCGCTCAAGGTTCTGGAAGATCGCGGCTACTATTGCGTGGATAATTTGCCGGTTGCCCTGCTGGAATCGCTGGTGGGACATCTGGCGGCGGAAAGTCGGCTGGGCGTGGTGGTGGATGCCCGCTCTGGCGGCGGAATTTCCCGGTTGCCGGAAGAAGTCGCCCGCCTGCGCCAGGCGGGGCATAGGCTGATCTTTCTCTTTCTGGAAGCGCAGGACGACGTGCTGATTCAGCGGTTTTCCGAAACCCGCCGCCGCCATCCCCTGACTTCAAACGCCAAAACGCTCATGGAAGCCTTAACGGAAGAGCGCCGCCTGCTTTCTCCCTTTGCGGAACTGGCGCAACGGCTGGATACGTCCGGGCTGCGTCCGGTTGCCTTGCGAAAATGGGTGTTGCAGAGCGCGGATATTGCCGGACGCGAAGGTTTGACTTTGCTGATTGAATCCTTCGGCTTCAAGAACGGCCTGCCGCGCGATGCCGATCTGGTGTTCGACGTGCGCTGCCTGCCCAATCCCTACCATGACCCGGCGCTCTCGCCATTGACCGGGTTGGATCAGCCAGTCATTGCTTTTCTGGAAGCCGATAAAATGGCGCAACGCTTGCGCGAGGACATCAAGCGATTCATTGCCGACTGGCTGCCCGCCTGGTTTCACGATAGCCGCGCTTATCTGACCGTTGCCATTGGCTGCACCGGCGGCCAGCATCGTTCGGTTTATCTGGCGGAATGGCTGGGGCGGCAGCTTGAAGGGAACGTGGCGCAGGTACTGGTACGGCATCGGGGTCTTGCGGGTCTTGGTCTTGCAGACGCAGGCTGCGCCTGAGCAATTTTTTAAAAACATTGCCTGCTGAAAATGCCATAATCCCCTATTCTTTGCCGAGGAATTGCCATGCTTTCTAACCCAACCCCCACCGCCCGCCGCCGCTTTTTGGCATCTTTTTTGTCTCTGGCGGCGGCTCCGGCAGAAGGTTTTTCGCTGTTCGGCAAGAAAAGGGCGCGTAATTTAGGCAAGGTTTATGAGTACCTTCAGGATGTCGACTTACGTATCAAGGAAACAGGTGATCAACGCATAACGATCAAGAACGTCATTTTCTCCAACGAGAAATTCAATGGCGAGTGGGGGAACTTAGATTTTGTTGACTGTGAGTTTACAGGTCTATATAAGATTCAACTTGATTGGCTGGTGGATTGCACGTTCACAAATTGTAGCTTCCAAGGATATTTCGGCCTTGGAGACGCTGAAGATGTTACATTCATTGAGTGTACTGTGTACGGGGAAAGCAGTATTATGTCTTATGACAAGAGCAAAGACTTGATATTTAACCAGTGTAAATTCATAAATAATAATGGTGATCGAAATCATCGAGGTTCCGTCTTCGGTCGTGGGGAAATGTCTTTCATAAAGTGCCGTGGAAAAGGGTTCGTTTTGTATAGCTACGGTAAACTTGTTCTACACAATTTTACTTCCGATGGGCTAATGTATCTTGGGACAGCTTCTCCCGCCGAATACAGCGACAAAAGCAAGATGCCTTATTCCGATTTTCTGCTGGACGATTGCGATTTTACACTCGGAGTAGCTGCAACAAACCTTAAACTCAACAATTTCACCATGAGAAATTGCAAAGTAGGCATATTTAAAACTGAAAGAAGCGTCGTGCGGGGCGATATGCTGATTGAAAACATCAAGGAAGGTCATCTTGATCTTTCTGGAACCCATTTTCATGGGAAACTTACAGTGAGAAATTGTTCCTTTTTTACACCTTATGAGGGCTATAGCTTTTGGTGTCGGGCAATTATTACCACCCACACACTTATTGAAAATGTTGTTTGTGGTAACAGCCCAGCAAACGTTTCAGGGCGTTCTAACGAACATATGACAGAAGAAAAGCGTTTACCCGAGACGTTGAATAAGTCTTTTATCATCCGCAACTGTGATATTCCGCACTTGCATGTAGACTGGGCGCAGACGGAACATTTGCGGATAGAGAATTGCAAGTGTGATACCCTGCTTATCCGCAACGGACGCATTGGCAAGCTGGAAATTATTGACTGTTCTTTGAAAAAACTGGACGTTTCCAATACCCAGGTGCAGGAACAGGATGTGCGCGTCCCGGAAGGCTGCGAGACCCTCAGCACGGGTAGCAACATCAAACGATTGCCCAGAAAATAACCCTTTGGTCTTGCGGACAACAATGTCACACAACGGCCTTCAGGTGATTGTCCCGTGACGGCAGGCGCGCCGGATTATCTTGCTATTATTCTTGCGCGTCGGCTTGCCTGATTTTCAACAAGCACAGGGGGATGCAATCCCAAAACGAGACGCGCCTTTTCAGGATGCCTTTTCCTGCCGCGCGCCGCATTCTCCGCACAACATATCATCGGGCGCAAGCATGGCGCCGCATTTCTGGCAAGGCGCGCCGACCGGCACAAAAGGCGCGGCCAGCAGCATTTCCTTATCGCTCTGTACCCGGGTATTCAATTCAATGGCCGCGAGAAACGGGACAATCATCGCCATGAGAAAGAGAATCGCCAGCGCGACGGCAGTACCCAGATAGACGTTGCGCTCATATCTGGATTGACTGGCTTCTTTCTCGCTATCGCGCAGGGCGGCAAGGAACGCCCGATTGAAAGACTGGCTCAATTCCTCGCCCGTCGTGTTGGTCAGCCGGTTGTTTTCCTGAAGGAAAGTCGCGCCCCGATTGAGATAATTCTCCCAACCCGCGACAAAATCGCCCCGCCGTTCCGCCGGGATATTTTCCTGCATGAACTCGACAATATCTTCCAGTTTGCGATTCAACGCGCGCGTGGAAATGACGGCAAGAATCCTGTCGCCATACTGCTTGGTGATGTCCAGCCGCTCCTGCTGCATCTGGGGATCATTGGCAAACGTATTGACCCCCAGGCGTTGTTGTTCCCTGACGTATGTCTTGGAATCGAACGCGGGCACGGCAAAAGGGCTTGGGCCAAAACTCCGCAGGGTAGCGGCAAGCGCGTAAATACAGCCGACCAACGCGCACAGGGCAAACGCGAAGGAAACCCATTTCGCAATGTTGAAAAACAGGAACCGTCTTGTCATGGGTCTTCCACGCGAAAGAAGTCGGGATAAAAAAACCTACGCAAGCGCCGGATTCAGGGTGTAAAGCCCGGTAATTGAGGCACTGGCGAGGACATATCCAGCCATGGCCTGCCTGAGCGCCGTGGCAGTGAGCGGCGAGGCGGGAAACAGTTTTTCCACGTCCAGCGCGTACAGGGTAAAGACATAACGGTGCACACGCGCATCGTTCCAAGGCGGGCAGGGACCATCGTACCCGTAGTATTCCCCTTTCATGTCGTTATCGGTGGCGAACCAGCCGGTGTAATCGTTGATGCCCTGCCGCGCGCCATATAGCGTCGTCGCGCCCGATTTACCGCACGGCGTGACCGCGCTGGAACAGGCTCCGGCAGCAATTTCCGAAACATTGGCCGGTAAATCGAACAATACCCAATGGATGAATTCCGCGCGTGGCAGGCTATCCGCAACGATTTTTCCCGCCTGATTCACGTCATCGCCTACGCTTGGCGCATCGGGATCGTGGCAGATCAGCGCGAAGCTCTTCACGTTTGGCGGCGCGTCGCTCCAGGCCAGATGCGGGTTTCGGTTGCTGCTCAGGGCAACATGACTTTTCGGGTCGGGCACGGCAAAGGCAAATTCGCCGGGAATACGCGCCCCATCGGCAAAACTTTGGCTAACGAGTTTCATAGTGCGCTCTCCTTTACGTTAGGTTGCGGCAAAGCCCGATTATGCCACGTAGAAAGGGAGAATGGGAGAGTAATTACTGAAACCTGACAGTCTCCCAGTCAGGATTTCTGGCGTGATCTGGATAGTATGGGTCTGGAGCATGGTCAACCAATGTTACAGCCATTTACACCCATTTAGGCTGAACATTTCAGAAGCGGCACAACGTCAGACATTGAACAAGAAGTTCATCACGTCCCCGTTTTTTACTATTTATTCCTTGCCTTCGGCGCGCATCTTGCCGGCTTCTTTCGCGCCGGTCTCGCCTTTGTAGTGAATAAAATCCTCAAAGGCAATGGTCTGCGCCCGGATAAAACCGCGCTCGAAATCGGAGTGGATGACGCCTGCGGCTTGCGGGGCGGTATCGCCAATGTGTACCGTCCAGGCGCGGACTTCCTTCACCCCCGCCGTAAAATAGGTTTGCAGGCCAAGCAGTTTGTATCCGGCGCGAATCAAGCGATCCAGGCCGGGTTCATGCAGGTTCATGGATTCGAGAAAATCGGCCTTGTCCGCGTCGTCCAGGTCGGCAATCTCGGCTTCGATGGCGGCGCACAAGGCGACGACTTCCGCGCCTTCCGCCGCCGCGCGGCGTTCCACCGCTTCCAAGTGAGGATTGCCGGTAAATCCGTCTTCGGCCACATTGGCGGCATAGAGCACGGGTTTTTCGGTGATGAGACAAAGCGGTTTGATGTGGGCGCGTTCTTCCTTGGTGAGCGCCAGAGCGCGTACCGCGCCGCCCGTATCGAGCTGCGCGAGGCACTTTTCCAGCACGGCAAGCAAAGCCCTGGCTTCCTTGTCGCCCGCGCTGGCTGGGCGTTTTGCCCGGTTGATGGCCTTATCAACCGTGGCTAAATCCGCCAGGGCAAGTTCGGTATCAATGATTTCGATGTCCCGTATGGGGTCTATGCTGCCGGAGACGTGCACGATGTTGTCGTCGGCAAAACAGCGGACGACATGCACGATGGCATCCGTTTCGCGGATGTTGGCGAGAAACTGGTTGCCCAGCCCTTCCCCTTTGGATGCGCCTGCAACCAGTCCCGCAATGTCGACGAATTCGACGATGGCGGGTTGGATTTTCTGCGGCTTTACGATGTCGGCCAGTTGTTGCAGACGCGCATCGGGCACTTCGACAATACCGACGTTGGGTTCGATGGTGCAGAAAGGATAGTTGGCCGCCTCAATGCCCGCCTTGGTGAGCGCGTTGAAGAGGGTGGATTTTCCGACGTTGGGCAGGCCAACAATGCCGCATCTAAGGCTCATGGTGCTTTTTTCCTGAACGTAGAAAGGATGGAAGATACAGAAGATACCACACGTCCGGCACGGGTTTTACGCTGTTTTTCCAATCAGGGTTGCAATCATCAAGAGCAGCCATCAAGGTCCCCAGCGGCAGTTGGGCAGAGGAAAATCCTAGCGAAAAACGATGGTCTTGTTGCCATGCACCAGTACCCGGTCTTCCAGATGGTAGCGCAACCCGCGCGCCAGCACGGCCTTTTCG
>JAISSL010000048.1 GCA_031273145.1 Zoogloeaceae bacterium
AAGCCATCATCCGAGAAACCGGACAAATCGGAGGCCGGTCTTTGGGTGGGCATAGACGACATCGAACTGTCTTCATAGCTGTCGCGGCGACGCATGAGGAACCAGCCGCCTCCCAGCAAGGCCAGAAGCAGAGCGCCTCCGCCCAGCCAGATTGCCATATCCGACTCTTCTTCCTCCGCATCCGCATCCAGGGCAGGAGATGACGGCGCTTGAGGCGTTACTTCTTGCGGCTGGGGCGTCCCTCCAACTGGAGGCGGCACAGGCGGCGATCCCGATGAACTTTCTTCGGACACGCCTTCTCCACCGGGCAGTTCAGGAACACCGGGAGCCTGTCCAGCGCCCGCTCCTTCCTCAACTTTTCCGGCTTCTGCGGCGGCCTTTTGCGCCTCTTCCTCCGCGAGTCTGACCTTTTCCTCAAGTATCCTGCGCTCCTCTGCAAGCCGCTTCTCCTCTTCCTCAAGTTTTCTGGCCTCCTCAGCCGCCTTCGCATCCTCAGCAGCCTTCGTATCCGCAGCCGTCCTTGCTTTCGTCGCCGCTTCCTGTTCCTGCTGTTTCGTCAGCCGTTCTTGTTCCTGCTGTTTCTTCAGCAGTTCCTGTTCCTGCCGTTTCGTCAGCCGCTCCTGTTCCTCGGCAATCTTTCTATCCCGTTCTTCCAACTGCTTTTTCTTCCGTTCCAACTCTTCCGCGCGCTTTTCATTCCTTTGAATTTCACGCTCGCGCGCCTGAATCTCGCGCTCGCGCTTCCGTTCTTCCGCAGTTTTCGCAGGACGCTGTTGAGCGCCCGCGCCCGGAGCCGGCGTTGAACGAGGTTGACGCGTACCCGCCTCTGCGCGTTTTGGCGCGACAGGCTTCTTGCCCTGTTCAGCCGGGAAAGTCGAACGATAAATCTCACGCGCCTCGTCTGGGGAAATCGCGCGCGCTTCCTCCGCAGAAGGAACCCGCAAAATCGCGCCAACCGGCAAATGCCCCGCCTCGCCGCCTTCAAAAGCGACGACGTTGTGACGATACAGCGCGACTGCCATCTGCTCCAGCGTCACGCCGCTGGAGAGGTTCTTGCGCGCAATGCTATGGATCGTTTCGCCCCGCCGGACGATGTGTCCTACTCCCCCATCTTCCGCTTTGCTCTCGGCCTTGGCATCGGGCTTGGCAGAGGGGGTTGACACCGAACGTCCTCCCCGTCTGGCGATGCTGGCTTCCTGCTGGGCGCCGGACTGAACCTGATCGCTTACCTGAACGTCGGTAGTGCGACCATAGCGTCCCGCGTTATCCGGGATGGTGGAGACCTGCGCGCCGCGCCCAACGTCAATCGGATCAAGGAAAAAGTTGTATCCCTTGGTCAGACGACCGTCCGGCCAGCTCAAATCCACCATGAAACTCACGATGGGATCGTTGATCGGCCCATCGGAAGTCACCTTGATAACCGCGCCGCCCTTGCCGCGTTTCTCCACGCTGAAGCGCAACTGCCGCAGGCTGATGGCATAGTTCATGCCGTGGTTGGCAAAGACTTCCGGCGAAGCAAGTCTGGCCACCATGCCTGAAATTTCTTTCGGCGTCGCGTTCACCTGGATTTCCGCGCGCAGGGGTTGCCCCAAAGCGGAATAGACGGTGATTTCGTTTAAACCAGCCGCTCCCGCAAGGGGAGACAAAAGCGCCAGCATCAAGCTGGACGCTACGGCACCATTTGAGAAAGGAAAAATATTCTTCTTCATCACGCTGCCACCTTGTAAGCATCAATGGTTGAAAAAACTTGCCCTTCGGCCTGGCTTCCCATGCCCAGGGAAGCCGTCGGCCTACCTGATCGTCCGGTTCTCGGCTGTTCGCCCCCGGCAGGTGAGGAATTCTGTTGCTTTTTGATATCCTGCAAATTCTGCTCTCGCATTTCCAGAAGTTTTTGCAGATCGGCGACGATTTTTTCCAGCGCCGCAACCCGATCCCTGGACTCCTGCAAACGCTTGTTCTGCGCGATCAGGTCTTCTTCGCTCACGCCGACGCTCCCCTGACTCTGATTGCTGCGCGAAACGCGAACCTGATCGCGCCCCGCATCGGCAGATTGCGATTTGTCATCCACCCTGGCGCTCACCGTGCCGGAAACCGAACGGGAACCGGCGCTCGTGGTCGCGTCCGTCCCGCCGGCATAGGAAGCCAGAGTACGCCGATACTGATTCCAGGCGGCGGTTTGGGTGCGAATAACCTGTTTGGCTTCCGGCTGGGTAATCAGGGAAGCGTCCATTTCGTTTGTCAGACGCAATACCGCGCCCTGCCGTAAGCGATTCATGTTGTTGCCGACAAAGGCATTGGGATTGTTGCGATGAAGCGCCACCAGCATCTGTTCCAGACTCACGCCCGGCAACTGGTTGGCGGTAGCGATACGATGCAGGGTATCCCCTTTCTTGACCACGTATTCAGCGCCGGCAAAGCCTGATGCCGAACGACCTTCATGCTGCGGCTGCGTCGCAAACTGATGTTGCATGGCAGGTTGCGGCGAGTGGTCGACCGGTTGCGGTGGTTCTTCGACAGGCTGCTGCGCGACCGATTGCGGCGGTTCGACAGGCTGCGTCTCTGTAACAGCCTGCGGCTGCTCGGCAGGTTGCGGCGGTTCGGCAGGCTGTACAATTTGTTGCGGTTGTTCAACGGGCGGCTGCGCTGGCTCGGCGGGCTTGGCTTCCACCGCAGGCGGACTGGCGGCAGGCACTGCCGCAATGGGCTGATAGAGAATCTGCGAAGCGACTTCCGGCGGATCCAGCAAAACCGTATAGCCGCGCATCAGGCGACCTGCCTGCCAGTTCAATTCCACCAGCAGATCGAGGTACGGTTCATAGATCGGCTCGGTAGAATGGATGACGACGATGCTGCGTTCGCCCCGCTTTTCCAGGGAGAGGCGCAAAGTGGCATGTTCGCTGGAATAGCTCATTCCGACCTGGGAAAACTGTTCCGGGTTGGCCAGCCGCGCGGTCATGGAACCCTGTTCTTCGCGCGAAGCCGAGATGTTGATCTCCGCCCGCAGGGGTTGCCCCAGAAGGGAGTGCACCTGAATCCCTTCCATTCCCGCCGCGTTCGCCAACTGGGCAAACAGCGCCATGACAAGAAACAATGCGGAAACGACAACGCCACACCCTGTGCTCCAGGGCGTGTCTCCTTGTCTTCTGTCGTTCGGCAAGCAATGGGTTGTCACGTTGACACCTTTGTTCCTTAATTGGGTTTTTAAAATAACATCATGCACTTAGACGCGCAAGCTAATCTTGATTCTAGGAAAAGTTCTTTTGGCATTTTCGCCACATTGCCAACAAACCCAAAAAAAAACGCACAGCCAGAAAACCACGGTTTTCCGTCTGTGCGCCCTTGTAAAGCCCGTCAATCCAGCAAAATACGCAACATGCGCCGCAAAGGTTCCGCCGCGCCCCACAAAAGCTGGTCGCCGCAGGTGAAGGCGGCAAGATATTCCGGCCCCATCGCCAGTTTGTGCAGCCGTCCAACGGGGACGGTGAGCGTTCCAGTCACGGCGGCGGGCGTCAAGTCGCGTTCGGAAATTTCCCGCTCGTTGGGCACGACCTTTGCCCAGGCGTTGCCTTTGGCGATGATGTCGCTGATTTCGTCAAGCGGCACGTCCTTTTTCAGCTTGATGGTCAGCGCCTGCGAGTGGCAACGCATTGCGCCGATCCGCACGCAGAGGCCGTCAATGGGAATGGAACCCGGCGCGCGAAATGGCGGACGCCCCAGAATCTTGTTGCATTCCGCGCCGCCTTTCCATTCTTCCCGCGATTGTCCGTGCTCAACCGGCGCGTCAATCCACGGGATTAAGCTGCCTGCCAGCGGCGTGTTGCGGAAATTTTTGGTCGGGAACGATGGAGAGCGGATGGTCTCGGCCACCTTGCGGTCAATGTCGAGAATGGCGGAAGCCGGGTCGGCAAGCAGATCGGCTACCGAAGCGTGCAGCGCGCCCATTTGCGAAAGCAGTTCGCGCATGTTCTGCGCGCCCGCGCCGGAGGCGGCCTGATAGGTCATGGAAGTTGCCCATTCGATCAAGTCGTGCTGGAAAAGTCCGCCCAACCCCATCAACATCAGCGATACCGTGCAGTTGCCGCCAATCCAGTTCTTGCCGCCCTTGGCGAGCGCGTCCTTGATGACGTTCAGGTTGACCGGGTCAAGGATGATGACTGCATCATCGGTCATTCTGAGCGTTGAGGCGGCATCAATCCAATGCCCCTGCCAACCCGCGCCGCGCAGCTTGGGAAACACTTCCTTCGTGTAATCGCCGCCCTGACAAGTCACCAGAATGTCGCATTTTTTCAACACTTCGATGGCAGAGGCATCTTCCAGGGGGCTGCCTGCCTCCTTGCCGCCAAACGCCGGGGCTTTGCCGCCCGCGTTGGAAGTCGAAAAATAGACCGGCTCGAAATGGGCGAAATCGCCCTCTTCCGCCATCCGCTGCATCAGCACGGA
>JAISSL010000080.1 GCA_031273145.1 Zoogloeaceae bacterium
GACTGACTGACTGACTGACTGACTGACTGACTGACTGACTGACTGACTGACTGAGCAAGAAGTGTACCCGCTCTGCCCCACGGGTTACGGGCAGACGGTTGGCAAAATGGTCGGCAGAATGCGAAAACATGGTTGGTCTGAAACCTTACGCAGAATAAGTCATCAAGCAAAAACAATTGCGATGAAAGGGGATGTTAACACACATCGTAGCCAAACACAATGCCAGTTGTAACTATTTGTTTTAAATGATTTATCATGCTGGGCAAGGCGTTTCAAAGTTAAAGCGATACTTTAAGTATCTGCTGCAACTCTTTGTTTTTAAACAATTTCTCATGCGAACAGAAATGGGTTTTCAATTGCCGTTCGCAGAAGCCGCGCCATTTTTGGGAGGCAGGAAAAATTCGCCCGGACTGGTGAAAAAGCGCCTTAAAAGGCCGCGCAACAACTGGTTGCCCTGGGAAAAGGTCACGCCTCTGGCGCGTAGCGCCACAATCAGGGCAAGGGTAAAACTGACGCTCAAATTGACCAGGGCAACCCCCGCCACGCCAACCGCCGCCCAGACAAAGGCTGCCAGCGGCGGGGAAAAATCATAGGCCGCAAGCGCATACCCCAGATACGCCGAAGAAAAGGCAACGTGGCGAATATCGAGCGGCAAGCCAAGCAGCATCCCCATGCCCCAGGCAAGCCCCAGCAAACAGCCAAAGAGAAAATTCCCGGCAAGCGCCCCCAAATGGCGTTCCACATAACCGGCAAAGCGCCCTACCCGCTCCGCGCCAAAGTATCGCGCCGCCCAGGGAAGCTGGCGAATGCGCTGAGGAATGCGGTTATAAACGGCAAGATTATCGAAATAGCCCGCGATCAGCCCCGAAAGAAACAGGCAAACGCCCGCAATCGCCGCAAAAAAGAGCGTCCCCGACAAAAAGGGATGGTGCGAAGCCAGCAGCCAGTCCGCATCCGCCACGGAAATAGCCGGATGGCTGAACAATGGAAGCCAGAACAAACTAACCGTGACCGCCACGGGAATCGCCATTGCCACATTGCCAAAAATGGCAACCAGTTGGCTGCGGGAAGTCCGCGCTATCAGAGTCACCAGATTTTCCAGATCGCGTACCTTGCCCTTCGCTTCTCCAATCGAAGCGGCGATGGCATTGGCGGTCATCGCCGGCTGCTTGGTAGCAATGGTGAATCCAAACATGTAAATGAGCATGAAGCCAAAGCCGTAATTCAGGCTGTAAATCAGCATCTCATTCAAAGGCGCAAGATGGATGCCGTGAAACAGGAGTTTCACAAAGGCAATGATCGCAATGCAGGCGCCCGCGCCCAGCGCCGCGCGCAGCATCCAGAAATATTCGCCGCGCGTCTCGGTAATGTAGCCTTCGCCCGCCTTGCCCGCGTATTCCGTCACGCGGTGCGCCGTTATTTCCAGATTCTGCTGCCAGAAGGTCAACAGGTCGTTCTTCCGACAGGAGGCAAAAATCAGATGCTTGAAAAGCGCCACAATCGCCGGATAGGCCGTGCGCCCGCTTTTTTCCCGCAGCAATTCTCCCGCGATAATCGCCAGTTGCTCGCCCCGCCTCAAATGGTCGCGCAGGCAATGCAGCCGGTAAGCCAGTTGCAGACTGGTTCCTTCATGCAGGGAACGACGATGGATGCGTTCTACCGCTTCCCGGCACTGGTCGAAAAGCACCAGAAGCTGTTTTTCATCGTCGCGCACCGCGTCGGCATCCTGCCAACGGTTCAGGCAGCATTCCACAAAAACGCGCGTCTCCAGATTCTGTGCCAGAAACGGCGAACTCATCATCCCTTCCGCCCGGTAATACGGGCTTTCCAGACGCAGCAACTCCGGCTCAAACCCCATAGCCGTTATCTTGTAGGAAATAATCCAGAGACTATCCAGAAGCGCGGAAAGCCCCCTGGGCAAAGTCGCCTGCTTAGGCTCTGCCCCGTTTTCCGGCGTCACTTCTTCATCCAGACAGAGCGCCAGGATGAAGTCAATCCAGACTTCATCCTCGATGCCTCCTACCCAGATTTCATCCGTATTGCGGTCGAAGAGGCTTTGCAGCATGTCTCCCAAAAAATCTTCCGGGTTTTTCTCTTCCGGCAGCAGGGTATGCGCGATGCGCCGCCAGGATTCCGAAAAAAAGCCGGTACTCGGCAAAATGCCAAGGTTCATGTAGAGCGACCCGGCGCGGCGCGTCTCAAAGAGATCCGTCAACGCCTTTCGCACCCGCGCCCGAAGCACGATGCTGCCTTCCAGCATCCCGGAAAGGCTGGAAAGATTGCGCGTCGCCTTTTCGATGTCGTCCGGGTGATCTGGTCGCATCATCCCGACCATCGCCCGCAGCAACGCATCGCTATTTTCAATTGCCAGCAAACTTTCCATGATTCCTCAACAGAAACACCAGATACGTAGCATTAGAGCAGTTTTTGCGGACATGGTTTGCCCTCTCCCGCCCCTTCGGGGCACCCCTTTGCCGTCTGCAAGACCCCACAAGTGGGAGAGGGAGAGGCTGCGCCTGGGCAATTTAAGAACCATCGCCGTCTGCAAGACCTGTCTGCAAAACCCTAATCTTTTTTCGTCAGCCTGCTGAATTTCGCCAGCAGTTCTTCCCGGCTTTCTTCGTGTTCCGGGTCCTTGGGGATGCAATCCACCGGGCAGACCTGGACGCATTGCGGCTCGTCGTAATGCCCCACGCATTCGGTGCATTTGGCGGGGGCGATCTCGTAGATTTCCTCGCCCATGGCAATCGCCTCGTTCGGGCATTCCGGCTCGCAAACGGAGCAGTTGATACATTCCTCGGTAATTTTCAAGGCCATAAGAAGTTCCTTTCTGCAACAAGTTTTAATGAAAAAAATCAGGACGCGGCAAGTTGATGCCGACGCGCCAGCCGTTCGGCAACCTCTGGCTGCACGAACTTTCGCACGTCGCCGCCCAGACGGGCGATTTCGCGCACAATCGTAGCGGAAATGAACATGTACTGCTCGCACGGCGTCAAAAAAACCGTATCCACTTCCGGGTGAAGCTGGCGATTCATGCCCGCCAACTGGAATTCGTATTCAAAATCGGACACCGCCCGCAGACCGCGAATGATAATCTTCGCGCCCCGCTCGACCACAAACTGCGCCAACAGGCTGTTGAAGCCGCAAACTTCGACGTTGGGCAAATCGGCCAGGACTTCCCGCGCCATTGTCTCCCGCTCTTCCAGAGGAAAAAACGGCTTCTTGGCCGGACTTTCCGCCACCGCCAGCACTATCCGGTCAAACAGATGCGCCGCGCGGCGCACCAAATCCTCATGCCCGCGCGTGATGGGGTCGAACGTGCCCGGATAAACCGCTATGCGCGGCTCATGCCGGGGGGCGAAAACATCCTCATTCAGGGACGGAAAAACATCGTTCAAACCAGCGGCTCCTGACGCAGTAAATGAAAATAGACCTGTCCGGCTCTGCCTTGCCGCGTGGTCTTCCAGCATCCCAACGCGGCAAGGGGAGATTCCGACTCCACGTAAAGCGCCGCGTCAGGCTTCAAAAGACCTGCCAGCCAAGGCTCCAGACGTGAAAGCCAGCCTTGCCGGTAGGGCGGGTCCAGAAACGCGACATCGAAGCGTTCCTGTCCGGTCGTCTGATGAAAAGGCGGGTATTCTAACGCATTCATCGCGATAACTTCCACCTTGCCGGATGCTTCCAGCGCATTTACGTTTTTCCGCAGGGACTGAATCGCCTTTTCCGCTACATCCACCAGCACGACCCTGGCCGCGCCACGGGATGCCGCCTCAAAGCCCAACGCGCCGCTGCCCGCGAACAGGTCGAGACAGGATTGTCCGGTCAAATCCTGCCCCAGCCAGTTGAATACGGTCTCCCGCACCCGATCCGGCGTGGGACGTAGAGTCTCTCCGTCTGGAAAATGAAGCAGACGCCGCCGCCAGACGCCGCCAATGATGCGAACCTGATTCATGGCTCTTTTTTAGAACAGGATACGGGCGGCAGGTTGCCGCCCCTACGGACAATTGGTAGCGTATCCCATTGAATAGCGGCACAGCGTACTGAAACGCCTGTAGGGGCGGCGGATGCCGTCTGCAAGACCTGCCGCCCGCTACAAGTCTTGCAGACTGCAAGGCGGGGAAGAAAACGATGGGCATCAAGGTTCATTTTTCGCCGTATTTTCCGATACGCCGACGATGACGCTCACCAGCCGGTTCATCTGGACATGGCGGGCAAAGGCCGCGCGAATGTCCGCAACCTGTACCGCTTCGATACGTTCCCGGTACCGCGCCAGATAGTCGAGCGGCAGGTCGTAGAGGCCGATGGCGGCAACCTGTCCCAGAATTTTCTGGTTGCTGTCGAGCATGAGCGGAAAACTCCCGGCGAGATAGGCTTTGGCTGCCGCGACTTCCGTTGCGGTCGGTCCTTTTTCCAGAAAATCGGAGAGGACGGAGAGGGAGAGTTTGAGCGCGTCATCCGCCTGTTCCTTGCGGGTTTCCAGCGCAATCTCGAATGCCCCCGCCTGTTTGCGGGGCGAAAAACGGCTATAGACGCTGTAGGCATAGCCCTGTTTATCCCGCACTTCCGTCATCAGGCGGGAGACGAAGCCGCCGCCGCCCAGAATGTAATTGCCGACTATCAGCGGAAAGTAATCCGGGTCGTCGCGGGCAATGGCGACGGTTCCCACGTAGAGATGCGCCTGACTGGCCGGATGCGAAACGCGGATGGTTCGCGCTTCACCCGGCTGAAGGCGCTTGGGCGGGGGCGGCAGAGCGGGCGCGTTCCTAACCGGCAAGGCGCTACTCAAGCGTTCCGAGAGATTTTGCGCTTCGACCTGGCTCAAATTGCCCACGATGCTGATGAGCGCCCCGCCGGTCACGTAATGCTTCTGCCAGAACTGGCGGAGTTCCACAACCGTCATGCCCGCCAGAGTTTCCGGTTTTACAAGAAAACCGTAAGGATGATCGGGATACAGCGCGGCGGTTATGGCGCGGTCTGCCAGCGTCCCCGGTCGGGTTAAGCTATCTTTCAGGCCGGCAATGGCGCGTTCTTTTTCCCGCTTGAAAATGGCCGCATCAAAGCGCGGTCTGGCAAGCATTTCGGTCAAAATCTGAAGCGCCGCTTCCTGCTTTTCTGGCGTGGTCAGGACGCGCAGGGAAAGCCCTGCGGAATCGCTCCCCGCCCTTGTGCTCAGAATCGCGCCCACATCCGCCAGACGGTTGCTGATTTCCGTCTCGGAGAAATTGCCCGCGCCCAGATTCAGCATGGCATTGGTCAATGCCGCCAGCCCCGGTTTATGGGCAGGCTCGAACAGGGAACCGGCAGCAAAATCCAGCCGCACATCCAGAATCGGCAAGGCATGGCTCTCGACGAACAAGACTTTTACGCCCGCCCTGGTTTGCCAATGCTCTATCTTCAATCCGTCCTGTTCCGCTTTTTCCGGTTTTTTTATGGTCGCCTCTGGCGCCAGCGTCGAGCAGGCGGACAGGACAAACAACGCCACCGAAAACGCGGCAAGCCTTAAAAACGGCACAAAAAATTTTCCCAACATCAATTTCATCCTTTCAGCGTAAAAATTAGAGCATGACACGGGCGGCAGGTCTTGCAGGCGGCAGGTCTTGCAGACGGCATCCGCCGCCCCTACGGACAAATTCAGTGGACGCGCATTGAACAACTCGTAGGGGACGCAACCTGCGTCCCGTTACAGGTCTGGATTCCCGCCTACGCGGGAATGACGGAGTGGTTACTGTTTTCATCATTTCTGCTTGCCACAAAAAAAGTTGACATTGGCCATGAATGGCGGGGTCAGTTTACTGGCCTTACCCGGATAGTTGAGGGGAGTTTGTCCCACAGGGCGATGGCTTCGTCATCAGTGAGGCTGGGTGGAACCCTTCCACGGGTGTTGTCCTTCACGCCAGTGTACATCATGATCCTTGCGTAAGGACGCAGCAAGTCTTCACCCACTCCCGGCGATATGAAGACGAATTCGTGCGATTCTTCAACCTTGCGCTTGCGGTTGCTGGGCAATCGCAGCAACGCTTCCGCGCCTTTCCATTCACCAATAGCGCGGTTCCGTTCGCGCAGAGTTTGGATACTGTTGAAAAGTGCCAACTCGCCGCTATCACTGGCAGCTTCACGCCCCGCTCTGCGCGCGGCTTTCAAGGTGTCGTCTTCAGTGGGTCTATCCGTGTTCCGCGTCTCAACTGCAAAGGTCACATCCGGCAATTCCGGGAAACGAAAGCCAATCGCAATACGCTCTGAGCGATCATCAAGCGGGACAGCGAGAAATCCCTCCTCAATGCACACCCCGTGTTCTTTGGGTATTTCTTTCTCATCGCGCAGCCGCAAGCGACGGGCTATACTCAAAAGGTATGCAAC
>JAISSL010000174.1 GCA_031273145.1 Zoogloeaceae bacterium
AGCGGATGCGGACTTTTGCGAACATGGAAGCCAGAGGGAATTTCCGCCCGAATCAGGTGGTCGAGCCGCGCAAAATCCAGATCGCGCTCGACCACGCGCACGGTTTCCATGCCGCAGCCAATATCCACGCCGACCATGCCCGGCACAATCTTGTCGGTGATGGTCATCGTGGTGCCGATGGTGCAGCCCTTTCCGGCGTGAACGTCCGGCATGATCCGAATCCGGCTGTTCGCGAATTCCTCGCGGTTGCAGACTGCCTGAATCTGCCTGAGCGCGCCTTCCTCCAGTTCCCCGCAATAGCACAGGGCGGTGTTGTGTTCGCCTTTGACCTCAATCATGATGTTACGCTCCGCTGTTATGTTTGCGTCTGCCTTCGCCTTGTACGATAGCCTGACTTTAACACAGAGCGCGGCAGGGGCTGTTGGGAATCATGGACGATGGGAAGTTGTCTTATGCCGGAATCGTTCTATAATGACGCCACGGCATATCGCGGCTGTCACTTTTACCCAAAAACAATCGGAGCTACTGCAATGACCTCACAACGCTGGTTCGTATCACTCTTTTTCCTCGCCATCCTCGCCCTGGTATCGGGTTGCGAGACGGTAAGTTACGATTACGTAGCGCCTGATTCCCCGGAAGGCAAGCAATGCGCTGTCCGCTGTGCATCGGTTCGAGAGCAGTGCATCAGTAACGAGAATCAACGCGCCAAAACCGAGCAAAGTGTCTGCGAAAGGAGAGAGGAGAACGATTATCGCGCTTGTTTGAATAGTGCTCGCAGCGACAAACAAATAAGAAACTGCGACTATACAAGGCACAGTTGTTCTTTGCCGAACCTCACGGAACGATGTGAGGAGGAATATAGGCAGTGCTTCACCATCTGTGGTGGCGAGGTCTACAGAGTGGTCAACAAGCCAGGGCAACGATAGGCAGGCGCTTCGGTTTCAGTATGTCCGCAGGTTGGGATGCGCGAAGCGCATTCCAACCTGCGGCGCTATTGGGAATCACGGACGATGGTGAAGTTGTCTTATGCCGGAATCGTTCTATAATGACGCCAAGGTATGTCGCGGCTGTCACTTTTACCCAAAAACAATCGGAGCTACTGCAATGACCTCACAACGCTGGTTCGGATCACTCCTGTTTCTCGCTCTTCTCGCTATGGTATCGGGTTGCGAAACTATAAGTTACGAGTACGTAGCGCCTTCTTCCCCGGAAGACAAGCAATGCGCTATCGGATGTATATCCACTCAGGAGCAGTGCCGCGATAACGAGCGCCAGCGCGTTGAAAGCGAGCGTCTGGTCGCCGAAGACGCGCGAAGAGCCTGCGAAATAGAGGAAGATGCCGTTGAACTCGCCTGTTTACGTGAGGCTCGAGGCAAAGAAGGAAAAAGAAGATGCGAAGAAGACAGGAGAAGTTGTTCTGTGCGCGTGCGAAAGGAAGACTTCGGGCAGTGCGAGCTTGGATACAAGCGGTGCTTCACCACCTGTGGCGGCGAGATCTACAAGGTGACCACCAAGAAGGATCAGGTCATTGGCAGACAGAAACTTCTATTTCAGTAAGCCCGCGCGGGTTGGGAATCATGGATGATGAGGAAGCAGACCAAGGCAGAATTGACAACGGTCACAAGTTGAACGACACTGCTTCCTTCAAGACCATTCGTCTCAAATATCGTTCGCCATTGCCCATGACTATCCGACACTTTCGTCTGCTTCTCATTGCTTCGGTAGTTTTTCACATCATCAGCTGCATTGACTTTGTGCTGCCGACGCTACTGCCAGAGGAGTTTCACCAAGCTCAGGCACTGTATGACGCCACACTTTCGACATCGCGCATTCTCTTTCTCGGCTTTGTGGGGTTTTGGATACTCGGCATGTGGCTGGTGTCCGTTTATGGCCTGTACACGCTTCGTCATTGGGCGCCTCAGTTCTCTCTGGTCTGGACCGTGCTGCTGCTGGTAGGCGCACTCGTGCAAGGTGTATTTGCACAGTCTGGTCTTGCTAGTATGATGGCAGGCTTCGCCGGGTACACTTGGGGCGCAGTGCTGGTCTTTGCGCTCTACCCGCCCTTCAACGCCCATTTTCAGCGGCGCGAGAGTTAGCGTAATACTATGAGTCGGGCAGCTTGGTAGCCGTCATGCGGGACTGGATGATGGCAGTTTGTTTTGCCAGCGCCTTTGATTTTGGATGTCTGTCGTAATAGCGGGGATTGGGCACCATCGCCGCAAGGCGGGCGGCCTGTCGGGAAGAAAGGCGACCTGCGCTCTTCTGGTAATAGTGCTGGGCGGCGGCTTCCGCGCCAAAGACGCCATTGCCCCATTCGATTACGTTCAAATAAACTTCCAGAATGCGCTCTTTCTCCCAGAGCGCCTCGATCATCAGGGTAATGGCGGCCTCTTCCGCCTTACGCAGCATCGAGCGTTGCGGACTCAAAAAGAGGTTTTTCGCCAGTTGTTGCGAAATCGTGGAACCCCCGGCGACAAAGCGCCCCTTCTTCGTGTTCTTTTCGATGGCGGTCTGAATGCCTTGCCAGTCGAATCCCCCGTGTTCCAGAAAATGCGCGTCCTCAGCGGCAATGACGGCGCGTTTCAAGTGGGGAGAAATTTCGGCATAGGGAACCCAACGGTAGGCCAATTGCGCCTCTGGTTGCTGGAGACGCAACTCGGCAAGCCGAATCTGCATGAAACGGGTCTCCTGCGGCGGCATCCATTTCCACCACATGATCCAGCCGAAAAACCAGAGCTGAACCAGAAAACACGCAAAAACCGCCAGACTGACGCACCACTTTACGGCGCGAAAGAAGCGGAGCATCTTTCCGTCGCGCGGCCTGGCGGCCTTGGGCGAAGCAGTCTTCGGGCTATTCATCACACTATTCCCGCGCGCTAGAAGGTCGCCAACCGAGAGGATAGCCGACGCAATCAAGTTTTTCCTGCGCGATAAAATGCCGGGAAAAGCCAAAAGGACGCCTCACGCAATAGGGTTCTGAAAGGAGAGGCATGAAAGGAACGCGGATTCGTGGTTGGGCAAGCAATCGTACTTCCCAAAGGTCGTCGCCAAAAAAAGTAAAGCGAACCGTATTCGGCTCAATCAGTTCCATGTCCCCAAAGATACCCGGCGTGTACATCAAGGCAATGGATGCCATGTCCATGACATTGTGCGTAGCGTCCACAAGCAGGAGGTCGAGTTGTTCCTCATACAGGCAGTCGTGGGTCACAAAGAGCAGGGTTTTGTCCTGCCATGCGACTGCGGCTTCCAGAAGAAGCCCCTCTATGATCGTGCCGGTCGGTTTTCCCTTAACCAGAATCTCACTCTGCGGTATCGGATGCGCTTTCGTACCCGTTTCGCTACAGTGTCTCAACGTGAATTCAGCCGTAACCTGCATGTGTATGCCCCGAAGGCTTCACGCTTGCAGAAGGGTTTGCCGCAGGGTATCGGTCGGCGGGCGCTTGCCGCGCCAGAACAGAAAGGCTTCCGCCGCCTGTTCAATCAACATGCCCAGACCCTGCGCGCGCTTTAAAACCCCGGCGCTACGCGCCTGAGCGAGAAACGGGGTTTCTTCCCTGCCATACATCATGTCGTAAGCCAGACAATCGGGCGCGAATATTGCGGCAGGCAGGGGCAGGGCTGCATCGTTTAAGCTCGCGGAAGTGGCGTTGATAACGAGATCGAACGGTTCGGAAAAATCGGCAAGGTCGGCAAAGCCCATTCCTTGTACGCGCTTTTCTTGTGAAGAAAACAACTCTGCCAGCGCCACGGCGCGTTCCACATTGCGATTGGCAATGACGAGCAAAGCGGAATGACGTTCCAGCAAGGCAGGAAGCGCCCCCCGCGCCGCGCCGCCCGCGCCCAGAAGCAGGACGCGCTTATTCGCAACAGAAAAGGCAAGGTTTTTTTCAATGTCGACCAGTAAGCCCGCGCCATCGGTATTGTCGCCCAACAACCTGCCCGCCTCCATCTTCAGGGTATTGACCGCGCCTGCCAGACGGGCGCGGGATGTGAGTTCATCCGCCAACTGAAACGCCTCTTCCTTGAAGGGAACGGTCACGTTGCAGCCCTTGCCGCCCTCGGCGAAGAATTGCCGCGCCGCTTCGGGAAAGCCATTTAGCGGAGCCAGACGGGCTTCGTAGCGCAAATCCTCGCCCGTTGCTTGAGCAAAGGCAGCGTGGATGGTCGGACTTTTGGAATGCGCGATGGGATTGCCAAAAACGGCGTAGAGGTCAGTCATAGCGCAATTTTTACCCTCTCCCGGCGCTTCGCGCCACCCTCTCCCACAAGTGGGAGAGGGTTTCAAAATGGCTACCCTCTCCCGCTTGCGGGAGAGGGGTTGGGGGAGAGGGGGCTTCTTGCAGACTATACATATCAGGAAAAAACAGATAAAACCGGGGCTTCAACGGCTCTCAACCCGGTTCCCCTGGGTAAAAGACCAGGTTCGGGTGATGACCAGTTGGTCGGTATCGCGGGAGATGGCGGGCGGGAAAGGCGCATAGGGCGCGGCGGTGAGCACGATACGCAGCGCCGCTTCATTCAGCACCTGATGCGGAGAGGGTTTATCAATGGTGATGTCAATCACATGCCCATTCCGGTCAAGCGTCACGGAGAGTTGCAGGGAGCCGTAAATCTTGCCGCGCGCCGCTTCCGGGTAATTCAGCGTCCCCCACCGCTCAACCTTCAGCCGCCAGTCCTCAATATATTGCGAAAAACGGTATTCCAGCGCGCGCACGCCGACGTGCACCTTGCGCGGACGCTTGTTGTAGGTTTCGATGTCCTTTGCGATTTCGCCTTCCAGCCGTCTCATTTCGAGCGTCGCCTCGTCCAGATCGAAGCCTTCCGACGGGGCGGTGTTTTCAGACCTGAGCAGCTTCTTGCTTTGCAGGATGTTATCCATGCTCCGGTTGGAGACCAGCAGTTCGCGCTGCGTCGCTTCCAGCGCCTCGGTGCGCTTTCGCAACTCGGCAATCTGGGTACCCGCCTTTTCGACCGTGGGCGGCAGGGGCGAGGCAATGCGACGATCCTGGTCGGTATTGCCGCCGCCATCCAGATTGACCTGCGCCAGCACCTGCGCCTCTTCCTTCGTCGGCGCGTTTTTCGTGTGGCTATTGACCAGCGTGACTTCCAGCCCCCGATCCCGAACCCGCTTGTTCTTGGGCGCTCCGCTAATCGTGGTACTCAGGGCTGCGCCATGCAGGAAGATGGACAGGGTAAGCGCCACGCCGAACGTGTGCAGATGGGTGTAATTCAGGCAGGCTAGCAGCAGGCGTTGGAGTGCGGCAAACACGACTCAATTCTCCGCAAACATTTCGTCGGGTTCATTGTCCGCAGTATCCAGCAGGATGTCTTCCGGCGCCAGAACCTTGAGCAGGCTACAGCGGACTTCCAGACGAAGAAAATTAATGTCCTCAATCCGCGCAATCAACCGTTGTCCCATCAGATTGTTGCTGATGCCGGCAAGCCGGATGAACAGGGGCACACACTCGAAGCGAACCAGATCGTCGCGCCGCACCTGAACCGTACATTCCTGAAGTCCTTCCTGTTTAAGCCAGCGCAGGCACCAGTAGCGTTCGATTTGGCGCTGAAAATCCGCGTAGGCGGCGTAAGTCGCCTCAAAGTCGCGCATGGCGGCGAACAGTTCGGCAGAGCGCGGCGCAAAGGGCGGCGTCTTGCCGCGCAACAGGGCAATGAGTTGCCACTGGTTGATGAGGTCGGAATAGCGGCGCAGGGGCGAGGTCATCCAGGCGTAATACGGCACGCCCAACCCTTCATGCGGTTGCGGCAGGGTCGTCATCCGCGCCCTGCCGCTGGTCTGCGTCCGATAGAGGCAGGCAATCCCCTGCTCCGCGAGAAGGCCGCTCCAGGTAGTATTGGCGATAATCATCAGTTCCGACACCAGCTTGTCCAGCGGGCTGCCGCGCGGACGCGGGACAATCTTGACCCGGCAGTGTTCCGGGTCGTTCAGGTCGCCCTGGATGGTGAACGTGTAATCCAGCCCGCTTGCGGCGGAAGGTCTGCCGCGCCGCATTTCAGCCGCTTCGGCAAAGCGCCAGAGGAAGGTCAGTTCATCCCGGAAAGGGCGTTCCGGCAAGGCGCCGCTCATTAGGGATTTCGTGTTGAACCAGGGTTCGATTTCATGGTGGCGCAGATTGGCGGCAATGTGGATTTGCTCGATGCGGGATTGGGAATCGGTTATTTCCAGCGCCTCATTGACCGTCAGATACAGGGAAACCGCGAGACAATCGCGCCCGCCTTCCAGGGTGCAGGCTTTGACGACGGCATCCGGCAACATGGTGATTTTCGCGCCGGGCATATAGACGGTAGAGAGCCGGACGCGCGCTATGGCATCGAGCGAATCGCCCTGCTGGATAGCCAGACCCGGCGCGGCGATATGGATGCCGATCCGCCAGCCGCCTTCAGGAAGCGATGTGACGGAGAAGGCATCGTCGACTTCCGTGGTCATTGCGTCATCAATGGAAAAGGCGGTCACGTCCGCCTGGGGGAGTTTATCCGGCAGGGAAAAGGGCGGAAGAGACGGAAAACCCGTGCCCTTCGGGAACTGCTCAAGCAGAAAGCGGCGAAAATGCACTTCATAGGGCGAAGAAATAGCGCCCACCTTCAAAAGCAATGCCGGCAAATCGCAGGAAAGGCGCTCTGCGGCGGTCTCGAACGCCTTGACTTCCGGGCTGTTCCGGTCGGGCTTGCCGAGCATGGCATCCGCCCAGGAAACCAGTTCCTGCGGGAGCCTGCCTTCGACTAGTTCAGTCGCCCAGGTCTCGATATTTGCAGCTTGCTGACGCTTTTTTTCAAGCGCAGCAAGAGCTGCACGGAGAATGTCGGCAGCGGCTTTGCGGAAAAGCCCCTTGCCTTTGCGGTGGAAGTAAACAGGCGCGCCATGAAGGGCGAGCAACATGGATGTCGCTTCCGGCGCGGTGGGCGCGTGCCCGTAGTATTCAGAAGCCAGATCATGAAATGAGAATTCTTCGTCACCTGCAATCTCCCAAAGAAATGCCACGTCGACTTTTTCGGCAAGCGGTTCCGCTTCCGCCATAAGGGAAGCGGGCGCAGGCGAAGCGAACCTTAAAAGCGCCTGCGCCGATTTGATCTTGCAACGCTTGCCGGAAGCCGTTTCCACCTGGAGGGATGTTTCATTATCCGCCAGAATGCTGCCCGTCTTGAAGCTGCCGCTTTCCTCAAACAGAACGTGGGTTGAAGTCATTCGGGTATTATAAACCGGGAGCGAAGCAGAATCACGAATTCCATGTAACCCAACCTGTCCAGGCAGAAACGAGCACCAGGCTGCCAAAGGCGATACGATACCAGGCAAAGCCAACGAAAGTATGCCGCGAGATGAAGTGGATCAAGCCTTTGACGGCAATCAGGCCGAAAATGAAAGAGGCGATAAAACCTGTTGTAAAAACCGGAAAATCTTCCAGCCGCAAATCCTGCCAGTTTTTCGCCACGTCGTAGAATGTGGCGGCGAACATGGTTGGGATGGCGAGAAAAAAGGAGAATTCCGTCGCCGCCTGCCGGGAAAGGCCAAAGACCATGCCGCCCATGATGGTCGCGCCGGAGCGCGAAATCCCCGGCCACATGGCGACGCACTGGGCAAACCCTATCTTTAGCGCATCCCGCCAGTCCATGTCGTCGACCCGGGCGACTTTGGCCGGAATTGGGCGGCGCTCGATATACAGGATCAGCAGGCCGCCCACGATCAGGGCAAAGGCAACCGTATAGGCATTGAACAGATAGGCTTTGATGGCGCCATGCAGCAGGACGCCGAGGATGGCGGCGGGCAGAAAGGCCACCAGCACCAGCAGGGCGAAATGCTGTTCCGTCCGGGAACGGAGAATCCCTTTGATCGCCAGGGCAAGCCGGACGCGAAAGTGCCAGCAGACCGCCAGAATCGCGCCAAGCTGGATAACGATGTCGAATATCTTGCTTTGGGTGTTGTGGTAATCCAGCAGACTGCCCGCGATAATCAGATGCCCGGTCGAAGAGACGGGCAAAAATTCCGTCAGACCTTCGACGATACCCAGCAGAAGCGCCTTGAAGAGCAGGACAATATCCATAGAAAAATTTTTGGTTTGTGCAGAGCAGAAAAAGAAAGGAGGGGATTATAAGGTCTTGCGGACGTTGATTGAAAAAACATTGCCATCCGCAATGCAATAGCAGACGGCAACGGCACGACAGGCATGTTAAAATCCGCAAATTTTCTTGCCAAGAGCCATTGAGCGTAACGCGATGATTTTCGACTTTCTCAAAAAGATTTTCGGCAGCCGTAATGAGCGGCTGCTTCGACAGTATGCCAAAACGGTGCAGAGCATC
>JAISSL010000043.1 GCA_031273145.1 Zoogloeaceae bacterium
GATGAATTCGCCGCCCATCTGCCGGATGCAAAGGCGTTGCAGGCATGGCGGCAACATCCCGCTTCCATTGCCGAAATCCGGCTGGAAGGTTCCGACGGACGGCGGCTGGTGAGCGAGAATAAGGAAGTGATGCTCGATTTTGGCGGCTATTTGAAAGGGGTTGCGCTGGATCGGGCGGCCAACATCCTGCGGGAAGCAGGCATTCAAAACGCCCTGATTAACATCGGCGGCAACGTCATGGCGCTGGGCGAAAAAAACGGGCAGCCCTGGAAAATCGGCATTCAGCATCCGCGTAAGCCCGAACCGCTGGCGATTCTTGACCTTTACGATGGCGAGGCCATTGGAACTTCCGGCGATTACCAGCGGTATTTTGAACTGGAGGGTCGCCGCTACAGCCATCTGCTTGACCCGGCAACGGGCGAGCCGGTCATGCACACCCAGGCCGTGACGATTCTGATCTCACCACAGGAAGAACCCGGCAGGACGGGGACGCGCTCGGATGTACTCTCCAAACCCTTGTTCATTGCGGGCGCGGATGGCTGGCGCGAAGCCGCCCACGCGCTTGGCATCACCCATGTCCTGCGGATTAACGCAAAAGGCGAAATCGAAGTTACTAAAGGCTTCATGCCCCGCTTAACATTCCCGGAAGGCATTAAACATCTTGCAGGCGATTGAAAACCGGTAACATTTTTTGTAAGAAATATTGTTTGCAAATTATTTCCCCTGTAAAATGCACCCGGTTTTCATGCCTGTGGTGTTTCTTTTTTAGTCAGACTGGAGGGATGTCCCCTCCGGCTTTTTTCAGGAGTGATTTCAAATGGCATCAAAAAACCTTTTGCAATCAATGAGTTACCCCCCCCCCCGCCTTCTAGCGGCATATTCGCTCGTTCCTGAATCTTCACCTGCCAAACAGCCTGAACCTGGCGGGGCTTGCGGACTGCAACTTTTCCTTTCCTCATTCTTTCGCCTTGCCAAGCGCAAGCTGGGCATTTTGTTGGGCGTGTGCCTTTCCGCCGCGTTTGTTCCGACAACCGCATTTGCGGGTGACTTCTACATCGCGCCGTCCTTTTCCAATTTTGAACTGAAGCGGGATAATGCAACTTTCAGGGCAGGTAACCGTATAGGCGGCACTGCGGTAGGTGGCACTTACAGCGGAACCATGACCGGCATCACCCTGGGTTGGATTTCGGATCGAGATGTTTTCAGGATGAAATTCAATTATTCTTCCGCCAGCGGTCTGGATCACAAGGGCGAAGATATAAACGGCAGGTCATACAAGAATGGCGGAGAGTCCATTACCCAATACTCGGGCGACATGGCTTTTGGCGGCAACTTCAAGATTGCAGAGAAGTTCTCCGTGTCTCCGTACATCGGCCTGGGCTTCAATGACATGAATGAAAAAGATAACGGCAAAGACCCGTACTGGTATGACCGTGAGCATAAGCTCCGCACACAGTATTTCATGTTTGGCGCAGACTGGCATTTTGTACCCGCCGAGTCCTGGAAGGTGTCCCTGAATACACAACTGGACTACCTGTCTGGTGGTCAAACAAAGATTTCAGGCAATTCGCATGAGTACGAACATAAGAGCGGAAGTGGATACAAAATTTCTGCCAAGGGCGAGAAGGACTTCAAGTCCGTCAAACTCTTTCTGGAACCGTACTACCAAAAGTGGGAGATAGGCAAGTCCAAGTCGGAAACGGCTGAGGGTTGTACAGATGCAACTACTGTGTGGACTTGCTACGCTACGTACTATTACGCCGACAAGTACATTCCCAAGAGCACTGTGACGGAATTAGGGCTTCGCATCGGCCTTGCGTTCTGAGCGACGATGCAAACGACAGCTTCCTTTTTCCTTTCGCATTTTTGCCAGGGCGCGCGCATGAAAGCGTCGCGCCCTGCCTTGCCTTGTTTTTTCCCTGCGCGTTGCGCGTTCCATCCCTGTTTTTCCCATCAAAAAGGTGATCCCATGAAATACAAACTCGCAATTCTTGTTACATTCCTGTCTCTCGTTACAGGTTGTTCCACCTACAATGTCGCTTCATATGGCACATCCGTCCAGAATGTCGAGACTCTCAAGTCCTACAATCTGCAACACATGTCCGTTGGCACATTTCAAGTAAGTGAAACCCTGGAATTCAAGCGGAAACCCGGCAATCAGAAGAAGCCTGCTACAGCATCCGTACAATGCCGTGGAGCAGGACCTGTAACTGCCTCTCCCAGCTTTGAAGCCTACATTGAGCAGGCGTTTATTGAAGAACTGAAGCTCGCGGGGATCTACGATGCGTCATCGTCATTGGTTCTTACCGGCAAGTTTGAGCAACTTGACTTTAGTTCAGCCTTTGGCAACAGTAGATGGACTTTCACGCTCACCCTCACAAACGCCAGAAATGAGAGCTTTACAACTCAAACGACATTTGGCTTCCCTTCGCGCTATTTAGCGGAAGTAGCTTGCGCTGGGGTTGCACAGGCATTTGCCCCAGCGGTGCAACAGCTCATCACGGATGTCATCAAGAATCCGAAGTTCCGCGAAATCGCAAACTGACAGGCTGCGCTGCATGAAGCGGGCGGCGAATGTTGCAGACGACATTCGCCGCCCTTACGGACAAATTCAGTGAAACCGCGCTAATCTTCCGCGCCTACCATAGCGCCGTTCGCTTCCATCCAGACCCGCCTTCCTGCCGCTTCGTTCTTGCTCATCAGCATGTTCATGACGGGCGTTGCCTCCTCACTGCGGGGCAGGCGAACGCGCATCAAACGGCGGGTATCCGGGCACATCGTGGTTTCCCAAAGCTGTTCCGGGTTCATTTCGCCCAAGCCCTTAAAACGGGAAATGACGACATTCTCCGCCTTGACCCTTTCGAGTTGCAGCTTATCCAGTTCGGCATCCCGTTCCTTTTCGTCAAGCGCATAGATTTTGCGCGGCGGGCGCTGTTTGCCCTGTCCAGGCACGTCCAGCCGGTAGAGCGGCGGCTGGGCAAAGTAGAGATGCCCCTTTTCGACCAGCTTGGGAAAGTGCCGATAAAACAAGGTGCAGAGCAACGCCCGGATGTGCGAACCATCCACGTCGGCATCGGTCATGATGATGACCTTGCCGTAACGCAGATTGGCGAGTACGTTGTCGTCGGCTTCCGCGCCATGCGGGTCAATGCTCAAGGCAACGGCAATATCATGCACCTCGCGGTTGGCAAAGAGGCTGCCCGCGTCAATCTCCCAAGTGTTCAGCACCTTGCCGCGCAAGGGCAGAATGGCCTGAATTTCCTTGTCGCGCCCGGATTTGGCAGAACCGCCAGCAGAATCGCCTTCCACCAGAAAAAGCTCGTTTCTGGCAGGGTCTTCGGATTGGCAATCCGAGAGCTTGCCGGGCAAAATGGCAATGCCGGACTGCTTTTTCTTCTCAACCTTCTGGGTGGCGCGGTTTCTGGCCTGCGCGGCGCGAATCGCCAGTTCGGCAATCTTCCGCGCGTCTTCCGGGTGTTCATTGAGCCATAGTTCAAGCGGGTCGCGCAACATGCGAACAACCAGAGGCAGGGCGTCGCGGGAATTCAGGCGATCCTTGGTCTGTCCCTGAAAAGAGGGGTCGAGCAGGCGAACCGCCAGAACGAAATTCAGGCGAGGAAACACGTCTTCCGCCGCCAGCTTGACGCCCTTGGGCAATAGCGCGTGGTGTTCGGAAAAACTCTTGATGGCATCCAGCGCCGCCTGCCGCAAGCCCGCCTCATGCGTGCCGCCCGCCGCAGTGGGAATCAGGTTGACGTAGGATTCGCGCACGGGAGAGCCTTCCGCCGTCCAGCAAAGCGCCCAGGCCGCGCCGGAACCGGCGGGAAAATTCTCATCATGAGGCGGAATGTACTTTTCGGCGGCAAAAAGCGGCGCGACGGGTTCCTCTTCCAGTTGCAGGGCAAGATATTGCGCCATCCCGGCTTCAAAGCGCCAGACGCGGTTCTTCGTTTCATCCGCCTCAATAAAAAGCGAGACTTCCAGACCGGGCAACAGCACGGCCTTGCTGCGTAGAACGCGCTCAAGGTCGGAGATGGGAATGAGGGGACTATCGAAAAAGCGCGGGTCAGGCCAGGCGCGAACGCGGGTTCCGTGCTGCTTTGGGGGCGCAACGCCAGCGCGTTGCAGGGGTTCAATCACCTGCCCGCCAGAGAAAGCGATTTTGTGGCGCGCGCCATTGCGGGTTATTTCCACTTCCAGCCGGGTGGAAAGGGCATTGGTGGCGGAAACGCCGACGCCATGCAGTCCGCCGGAAAAGTGGTAAGCCGAATCGCTCTTGTTCTTGTTGAACTTGCCGCCCGCGTGCAGGTGGGTAAACACCACTTCCACCGTAGGCAAGCCTTCCACCGGATGAATTTCCACCGGAATGCCGCGTCCGTCGTCCTCAACCGTGACCGAGTGGTCGCAGTGCAGGGTCACGGAAATGCGCTGGCAGAAGCCCGCCAGAGCCTCGTCGGCGGCGTTGTCTATGATTTCCTGAACGATGTGCAGCGGGCAATCGGTGCGGGTATACATCCCCGGAAGATGCCGGACAGGTTCCACCCCTTTCAGGACGGTAATGGAGTCAACGGTGTAGCTCATGATGCGCGTAGCAAGACTGGATGCGGAAAAGGCAAGAGTTTACCGGCTTGCGCGCCGGGATGCCATGCTTTTACTATGGTTGAACAAATTTTCAGGCGTTGTGGCAGGATTGAGGTATACTCCGTTTTTTGAAAAAAGGAGCTAAGATGACAAAACGCGCAATCATAATGCTCATAGCGATTTGGGCATTTTTTATCATAGGGTTTATATTTTCTGCATTCAAAGCGGTACTTTTCTTTACCGCGATCAGTGCAGGGATTTTTGTTGCCAGTATCAGCATAACGGCTCTGGCTGTTTT
>JAISSL010000068.1 GCA_031273145.1 Zoogloeaceae bacterium
AAAGTGAATTGCCCGGACTTGAGAAAAGAATGGGAGAGATGGAACTTAAAGAAATGATTGGTAGCTCAAGTTTTGCTCATATGAATGTTTCCACTCTGTTGATTGAAATCCCGCTTGTATCATGGGGTTGCAATCCGGCTAATATGCTTGCAGATCGTGATGTATGCGGCGTACAGGCGGTGTTACAATCGTATTCGCATGACGAAGGCCAGACGTGGACTCCACTGGAACTGACCAAAGACAGCAAATTGTACGAATTGGGCAAGCCGCTGTTTGAACAGAAGGGCGTAGCGCGTCCGATAAAATGGTGAAGGCTGACATGGGCAGACACAGGGCTTTCTCAACGGGCGCAAGATGCCTGAACCTGTCCGCAAACACCTTGCCGCCGCGCAAGGGAACCCCCCGTAGTTGCCCTGAATGAGCGACAGGGCAATGCGTGAACGCCCTCTACCGCGCTAAAATATCCCTTTTCCCGGATTTTTCTCTCCATGACCTCTTCCACCGCAGCAGACAAGGACGTTCGCTGGTTGCGCGGCGCTTTTAGACGCGGCGTGCTTTGGCTCCTCTTTCTTGGGCCGTTTTTCTTTCTCACCTATGGCCTTGCCAACCAGTATGCCGCTCAGGTAGATGCGGCTTCCGGGGTGGGCAGTCTGGTCTTTGGTTGGGAGCAGGGCATTCCCCTGTGGCCGTGGACGATTATTCCGTACTGGTCAATTGACCTGCTTTACGGCTTCGCGTTTCTGTGCTGTCGGGACAAGGCGGCAAGCAATCGCCTTGCCTTCCGGCTTTTGAGCGCGCAGGCGATTTGCGTGACCTGTTTTTTTCTGTGGCCGCTCAAGTTTACCTTCGAGCGTCCGGCGATTGAGGGGCTATCCGGTGCGTTGTTCAATGCGTTGACGAGCTTCGATTTGCCCTACAACCAGGCGCCCTCGCTGCACATGGCGCTGCTCGTCATCATCTGGTGGCAATTTTCCACCTTTGCGAGTGGACGCGCCGCGCGGGGATTCATTCATGGCTGGGCATTCCTGATCGGCCTTTCGGTACTGACCACCTGGCAGCACCATTTTATTGACGTGCCGACGGGGTTGGCGGTGGGATTCTTTTGTCTCTGGCTCTGGCCGGCAGAAGGCACAACGCCTTTGAAACGAGCCGCCGTGCGCCGTCCGGCGCTTGCTGTGCGCTATTGTGCAGGCGCGGCGTTGCTGTTTGCTGCCGCAATTGCGCTCGGCGGTTTTGGTCTGTGGCTTTGCTGGCCTGCCCTTTCTCTGGCGCTCGTCGCCTTCAATTACGCCTGGGCGGGCGCGGCGGGATTCCAGAAAAAGCAGGACGGGCAACACACGCTTGCGGCACAATGGCTTTTCGCGCCCTACACTTTGGCCGCCTGGATCAATTCGCGCCTGTGGACGCGGCGTTATCCCGCGCCCAGCCCGATGGGCAATGGCATCTGGCTGGGGCGACTCCCCACGGCGCATGAATTTTCCGCTTGGGCAAAAGAGCGCGGCGATACGGTTGCGCTCTTCGATTTGACCGCCGAACTACCCGCGCCCCAATTGCCTGCCGGGGCGGATTATAATGCCCTGCCCTGCCTTGACCTCGTGCCGGTTCCGGCATCGCCCGGGACGGATAGCGCAAACCTGCCGGAAGCCATGCGACGACTGACCGCCCTGAAACGCGCCCACCCGGAATGCGACCTCTGGATTGCCTGCGCTCTGGGCGTATCGCGCAGCGCCAGCGTCGTGGTCGCCTGGCTGTGTTTTATTGCGCCGGAAAAAACCGCAACCGTTCAGGATGCCGTCAAACAGGTTCAGCTTCTCCATCCGCACGTCGTCCTCAACCCGAACAGCATCGCGCAGCTTGAGGCATTTTATGCAGGAGTAATTGACGATGACCGACCAATTGCCCGATAAAACGGCTCCCGACAGCGCCCTGGCTCTGGTGGGGGTATCCGTATGCGAGGTTTCCGCCAAGCTGCATTCATGGAGCCTTGCATTGTGCCTGTTTGCCTCGCTTGCGGGATTGGCATTACTTGTGGGGAGCGACTATAACCCTATCCTCACATGTCTTGTCCCAATTCTTGCAGCGGCAAGCTGTCAGGTCTATTTTGCCATGCGCCTTGCCTTCGACCGCCCTGTTTTTGCGGCATGGGCGCGTCTCCCGGACGATGGGCAAAAGGAAGCGCAACGCGCATTCGACATGGCTCTGGGCATGTTGTTGAAGAAAAACATTCCGGCAGAGCGTGACCGTGCCATGCTTGATCGCGTCATGGGGACGCGGCGCTTGCTCTTGTGCCAGATTGTCGCTATCCTGATTCAAATGCTGTTCCTTCTTGGATTGTTGATTCTTTTGTTTTGACAGGGTGAATAGGGATAGATTCCCCATGCTTGAAAAACCTCTGGCCTTCGCTTTTTGCGCCCTCATCAGGATTTTGACCGGCACGCGGGTCATCTGGCGCGGCACCGCGCCCGAAATGCGCGCGCGGGTTTATTACGCCAACCATCGCAGCCACGGCGATTTTCTGCTCATCTGGGCGATTCTGCCCCCGGCGGCGAGAGCCGTTACCCGTCCCGTCGCGGGTTCTGATTACTGGCTGCGCGGGCGAATCCGGCGCTACCTGATTGAGCGCGTGTTTCGCGGCGTGCTCATTGACCGGCACATCAAGCGCGGCGACGATCCCATCGGCGTCATGCTGCAACCGCTTCTTGCGGGCGAATCGCTGATTGTGTTTCCCGAAGGCACGCGCAATCAGGGCGATGGCATTCTGCCGTTCAAGCCGGGGATTCACCATCTGGCTTCAATCCGCCCGGAGACCGAATTCGTCCCGGTCTGGATTGAAAACCTGAGCCGCGCCCTGCCCAAAGGCGGAATGCTGGTCGTGCCGCTCTTATGTACGGTGACGGTCGGCACGCCGATTACACTTGAACCGGGCGAACGCCGCGCCGATTTTCTAACCCGTTGCCAGAACGCACTGCTGGCTCTGGAACCTGCCGACTCAATCGAACATGAACATCTCTGAATACACCCCTTCACACACCTTGCTGCTCATCTTCGCGGGCATTGCCGGATGTCTGCTGGTTGCGAGCGCCATCGGCCTTCTTTTACGCATCTGCCTGAAGGACGGGCGAACAAACCCGGTCATCCTCAACCTGAACGCCCGCATCAACGCATGGTGGGTCATGGTACTCGTGCTGGCGCTGGCTTTCTGGGGCGGGAATACGGCGGTCATCGTGCTTTTCGCCTTTATTTCCCTTCAGACGCTACGGGAATACATTTCAATCACCTACACCCGAAGGGGCGATTACCGGGCGTTGCTCTGGTGTTTTTTCTTTTTTCTGCCCCTGCAATACGGGTTGATTGGAGCCGGCTGGTATGGCCTGTTTTCAATTTTAATCCCGGTTTATGCCTTTTTATTGCTGCCCATTTCATCCTCGCTCGGCGTGGATACGACGCGCTTTCTCGAACGCGCCGCCAAGGTGCAATGGGGCTTGATGATTTGCGTGTATTGCCTCTCGCATGTGCCCGCGTTGCTGATTCTCGATATCGAAGGCTTTGAGGGACGCAATTTGCAATTGATTGTCTTTTTGCTGCTGACCGTTCAGTCGAGCGACGTGTTTCAGTACGTATGGGGCAAACTCCTGGGACGCCACAAACTCGCCCCGGAAATTTCTCCCTCAAAAACGCTGGAAGGACTGGTCGGCGGCGTCCTGACTTCAACCGCCGTGGGTGCCGCGCTCTGGTGGATTACGCCCTTTCTCTGGTGGCAGGCCGCGCTGATTGCGCTCATCATCAACGTCCTCGGATTTTTCGGAGGATTCGTCCTCTCCGCCATCAAGCGCGACCGAGGCATCAAGGACTGGGGTCACATGATCGAGGGGCACGGCGGAATGCTGGATCGCGTGGACTCGATCAGTTTTTCTGCGCCAATCTTTTTCCATATCCTCCGATATTGGTGGACGTAGGAACCCTTCCCGGCGCAGGGAGAAGACATGGTCTGCAAGCCATGCAAAGTTGATACGAACAGTCTGCGTACCCTCAGGTGATTGGGAGTGTCAATCCCTTAAAAATGATGAAAACAGCGCCCACCCCGTCATTTGCGCGTAGGCGGGAATCCAGTAAGAACATAGGGTTTTCGCATGAAGTACGGACGGGCGGCAGGTCTTGCGGGCGGCAGGTTGCCGCCCCTACGGGAAACCAGAATCCTTGCCATTTGCAGAACATCCTTGCCATCTGAAATGCTTGTAGGGGACGCAACCTGCGTCCCGTTACAGGTCTGGATTCCAGCCTATGCGGGAATGACGAGCGGGAGCGAATCGCAACACAATACTGACATTGCCCAAAGCGATACGGGAGCGAATCGCATTCGCTCCCGTATTTTTTTGCCCAGTTTTTTGCCCAAGGGCAGTGTGAAAAACCGGGCGCTCAGTGCGCCATGTTGTGCGAGGGCATCGTCCCCATATCCATGTATTCCATGTCGTGTCCGCCCGGACCCTGATAGCCCAGTATGGAAGGGTCGGCCATGCCGGCAATCATGGCAAGATGCCCCAGCACCAGAAAGGCCGCGACATAGGTGATATGCCAACCCAGCTTTCTCGTTTCGGACAGTTTTTTCTGGATCAGCCCCAAGTCTTGCAAGGCAACCAGAATCAGGGGAATGCCGCTCAGGAGATAAGTGCCAACCGCAAAAACATCCAGCGCCGTGCGCCATTCGCCGTTCTGGGTGATGGGAATGACGGCATTGGGAATCAGGTACAGGATGATGCCGATAAAATAAATCCCGACCGTAATCCCGGCCAGCCGGTTCACCTGGCGAACCCGTCCGGTAAAGTTGCGGTTGTAGAGCAGATAAAGCTCGGTGATGGCCAAGGTCTCGGCCAGAACAACCGGAACCCCCATGAACAACAGCAGGTTCCAAGGTTGATTGGTCGCCAAAAGCTCCATGTAATGCGTCATGTTCATTGCGTAACTCCTGTGGTTTGTGGATTCAACATGCTGTAACCTGCATGGCTTCAGCCATTATACATACAAAACATATAAAAACAATAGGTTAAATGAAGTATTCGGTTCTATCCTTTTGTTTCAGCTCGAATTCACCAAAAATTCTGTCCCGGATTGCCAGGAAATCAGGGCTGGTTCGGTCGCGTACTTCGCCGATATTGACGGAGATCACCCGCTTGATTTTGCCCGGATTGGGCGTCATGACCACCACCTTGTCCGCTAAAAAAACCGCTTCTTCAATGTCATGCGTCACGAAAACGATGGTTGTGCCTTGTTGTTTTTGCAATTTCAAAAACTCATCCTGCATTTCCATCCGGGTCAATGCGTCCAGTGCGCCGAAAGGCTCATCCATGAAAATGATTTCCGGTTCGACGGCCAATGCGCCCGCAAAGGCGACCCGCTGGCGCATTCCGCCGGATAATTGTTGCGGATGGTTTTTCGCAAACGCCTTGAGACCCACCAAATCCAGATAGCGCGTTGCCCGCTCCTGCCGTTCCTTTTTAGACAAATTCCCGGATTCCAGCCCCAGTTCCACATTTTTTTGCACCGTTCGCCAAGGTAACAGGTTGTAATTCTGAAAGATGGTCACATACTTGGGCGAGGGCGCTTCTACCACGACGCCATCTATCGTGACTCTGCCCAAAGTGGGGCGCTCGAATCCGGCCAGCAGGTTGAGCAAGGTGCTTTTTCCGCATCCCGACGGACCAAGCAGGCAGATAAATTCGCCCCGCTCGAATTCCAGACTGATGTCGTTTAGCGCATGAAACGTCGCGCCGTGGTGCGGATAGGTCTTGCTGACGTTTTCGACGGTCACATACATATCATCTCTCCTTGGGTCAGCCAGAAACAGCGCCCCATTTTTTGTAGATCAGCCGTTCCAGATAAACGACCATCCCGTCCAGCATCAGCCCCAGCAGGCCGATAATCAGCATGGTCGACATCAGCAAATCAATCCGCAGGTTATTCCGGGTATCCACAATCAGAAATCCCAAGCCGGATTGCGCGCCGACCATTTCGCCTGCCACGATGAATACCCAAGCGGTGCCAATCGCAATATGCAAGCCGGAGGCGATATACGGGAACGCAGCAGGGAAGATGATTTTTGTGAACGTGTCCAGTCTGGACAACCCGAAATTCTTGGCCAATTTGAAGTAAGTCGGGTCAATTTTACTGACCGACGACACCGTATTCAGCAGCACCGGAAAGAAAGCGGCGATGAACACAATGACAATCGCCGGGATGTCGCCAATGCCAAACCATAGCACCACGAAGGGAAGCCATGCGATGGGAGAAATGGGGCGCAATATTTGCGCGACTGGGTTTGCAAATTGCCATGCGCCCTTGAAGTATCCGAAATACATCCCCAGCGCCATGCCCAATACCACCGCACTGAGGTAGCCGGAAAAAAAGCGCAACATGCTTTGAACGATGCTATCCCACAGCATGTCGGTTACGATGAGTTCATGAATGCCCGAAAGAACCTTCTGCGGCGGCGGGAACAACTGCGGATTGAATCCGCCGGTCGTCACCGCCACCTGCCAGACCGCAATCAGGACGCTTATCCCGATAGCTGCGCGTAGGAATTTCCTTATCATGGCAGCCTTTGACTATCTGGAGAACGGTTGCGCCACAAAATCCTCATACGAGGGCGGGTTTCCGGTCAAGCCAAATCGCACCATCTTTTCGACCAGAACGTCGTAGGTTTCCCTTGAAATAGCCAGGTCGTTGTATGTGACCCACTCCAGAGACTGCTTCAGCGTATCGTCGTCTACCGTCAGGTAT
>JAISSL010000103.1 GCA_031273145.1 Zoogloeaceae bacterium
TGGGAGTATCCAACATGTCCGGGAAAAGCGGGATTTTGTATCGGTTCCGGCATTTCTGCGGCAATCTGGCAGAGGCGGCGCGTGACCGCCTCTCCCTCTTTGCCAACGAAGTGGAAGAAGCGCACATCCTGATTGTCGATAGTTTTCTGCGCGCCCTGCTTGCGTATTTCTGCCTGATGATGGCGCTGGTGCTGACGACGCTCTTCCTGATCCTCGCTTTCCCGGAACATCAATTGCTGATAGCCGCGCTGCTTGCCGCGCTTTTCTTCATCGCGGCGTTTTCGTTGGGATTCGCAAGCCGATCGGCTCTTTCGCGCAAGAAGTTCTTTGCCGCGTCTATTGCGGAACTGGACGAAGATATCCGCGCCCTGCGCGGCGAACCCGCTACTTCCGATGCACCCAAGACTTCCCAGCCTCTTTGAGGAGCGCGGATTTATCCGCGCCCGCATTGCCGCCCAGCGCAAAATGCTGGTCGGACAGGGCGAGGTCGTCGGGCGTCTGTGCGCCGTAGGTGATGCCGTCTACACCGTGACGCGCTGGGTCAGGGCGCACTGGCTTGACCTTGGGCTGGTGAGCTGCGCGGCGGTGCTCATCCTGCGCCCGAAGCATTTTCCATATCTGTTTCGCTGGGGACGACGCGCCTTCGGCCTGTGGCGCATAGGGAAAAAACTCTTCTCCCGCTTCGTCATCCTGCGCTTTTTTCCCGGCTGACTATCAGCCGCCGTTCCCTATCGTAGAAGCCAACCCACCCCTTATTGCAGAGACGAACGCATGACGCTTACCTTTACAAAAATGCACGGCTGCGGCAACGACTATATTTATTTCAACTGCTTTGACAAGGCTATTCCTGCCCCGGAATCGCTGGCGATTGCGCTCTCCGACCGGCATACCGGCATTGGCGGCGATGGCATCGTCCTGATTCTGCGCTCCGATCACGCCACGGCAGACGCGAAGATGCGGATGTTCAACATGGATGGCAGCGAAGGCAACATGTGCGGCAACGCGATTCGTTGCGTCGCAAAATATCTGTACGATAACGGGATGGTCGGCAAGCCCAGGATGCGGATTGAGACCTTGAGCGGCATAAAGGAACTCTTCCTGACGGTTGAGCATGGCAAGGTATCGTCCGTCCAGGTGGATATGGGTTGCGCCGAATTGCGGCCTGAAAAAATCCCGGTTCGCCTGCCCGGCGAGCATGTGGTCGCAAGGACGGTAACGGTTGGCGAGCGAGACTATGCGATTACCTGCGTTTCGATGGGCAATCCGCATACCGTGGTGTTCTGCAAGGACGTGGCTACGCTTGACGTGCATGGAATCGGCCTGTTGTTTGAGCATCATCCGCTGTTTCCCGACCGGGTCAATACGGAATTTGTCGAGGTCGTTGCCAGAAATCACCTGAAAATGCGGGTGTGGGAGCGCGGCAGCGGGGAGACTCTGGCTTGCGGCACGGGCGCATGCGCTTCAGCGGTCGCCGCCGTTCTGAACGGACATGGCGACAAGGATATGGACATTGAAGTCCATCTTCCCGGCGGCATCCTGACCGTTCAATACACAGATGAAACCGTCTATATGACGGGCAATTGCGTGACCGTATTTGAAGGAACCGTGGAAGTTTGAAACACCGGCGCAAGCGCCGTGCGTTACAATCCGCCCCTGTGGGCAATCTTGTTGTGGAGAAAAACATGCACATCAACCAAAACTATCTGAACCTGAAGGACAGCTACCTGTTCTCCGTCATCGCCAAAAAAGTGAAGGAATATACGGCGACGCATCCAGACAAAAATATCATCCGCCTTGGCATTGGCGATGTCACCCTGCCGCTGGTTCCAGTGGTTGTATCCGCTATGCAGCAGGCCGTTACGGAAATGGGCGCGGCAGAGACTTTTCGCGGGTATGGCGAAGAGCAGGGCTATGCCTTTCTGCGGCAGGCAGTTTGTGGCTATTACGGCAAAAAGGGCGTCGCCTTGCGGGACGATGAAGTTTTCATCAACGATGGCGCAAAAAGCGACCTGGGCAATATTCTTGACATTTTCTCGCCGGACAACACGGTGCTGATTCCCGACCCGGTGTATCCCGTCTATGTGGATACCAACATCATGGCGGGGCGGAAGATTATCTACATGAACGGAAATGCTGCCAATGATTTTCTGCCGCTGCCCGACAAGAACATCCGCGCGGACCTCATCTACCTCTGTTCTCCCAACAATCCGACCGGCGCGGTCTACAGCCGGGAACAGCTCAAAGCCTGGGTGGATTATGCGCTGGAAAATGACGCGGTGATTCTCTTTGATAGCGCGTATGAAATTTTCGTGCGGGATAAAACCAAGCCTTCGAGCCTGTATCAGATTGACGGAGCCAAAGAATGCGCGATTGAATTCTGCTCGCTTTCCAAGACCGCCGGATTCACAGGAACCCGGTGCGGTTATACCGTGGTTCCGCATGAACTGAAACGGGACGGCGCGGAACTCAACAAGCTCTGGCTGCGGCGGCAGACGACGAAATTCAACGGCGTTCCCTACATCGTGCAACGGGGCGCGGAAGCCGTTTTCAGCGATGCGGGTCTCGCGCAAATCAACGGGAATATTGATTACTACCTGCAAAACGCCCGGATTATGGCCGATACGCTGACCAAACTGGGCATCTGGTTTACGGGCGGAGAGAATTCGCCCTATATCTGGCTGAAAACACCGAACGGAATGCCATCCTGGGATTTTTTCGATTTTCTGCTTGAAAAAGCCAATGTGGTCGGCACGCCCGGTACGGGTTTTGGCGTCAATGGGGAAGGTTTTTTTCGGCTGACCGCCTTTGGCAACCGGGAAAACGTCCTTGAAGCCATGCGGAGATTGCAAAGCGTGGGAATCGCAACATGAGTCGCATAAATAATTATTCACGCCCATTTTGCGGCAAGAAAAAAACCGTGACGTTCTGGAGCGTTTCGCCAAGGCGCGGCAGATGAACCACATCAAATCTCCATATGGCCTCCAACCTCAAGGATGTGCAGAGGTGTCCTTTAAAAGTAGCCAAAAATCACGATTTGTTTCCCGGTTGCGCTACTACTCTGGACGCCTTTTCTCGCACCTGTGGCAAGGCAACTTCGCCGTAATCCGTGATCGTCTTGGGCTACTCTTGTCTACACTGTTTGTGCGCCGTATAAGCCTGAAAACCTTGAAAAAGCGCCTGTACAACCTGCCTTCCTCCGTTCTGATACTGGATCACGCTTTAGGCGGCGGCGCATGTCATTATAGGGAAGCCATGACACAGGATTACCTTCGACAAGGTAAAAGCGTCCTGCTATGGCAGTATATCCCGATCACGCTAGGGTTTCAGCTTCGCATTTTCTTGCCCAACGGCAAATCTTCCGCTTATGCAGTCAACCGCGAAAGCTGGGACATCCTTGCAGATTGCCAGAATATTCATACCTTGGTTCTCAACAACATCGTTTCCTACCCTCAGCCAGAAATTATCCCAATGTGGCTGAATCCCCTGTTGAGCCGTCCTGATATACGCTTCATTCTGCCTATCCATGATTTTTTTCTGGTCTGCCCTTCCTTCAATCTACTGAACCATCAGGGCATCTATTGTGCCATTCCACCACGCGATTTTTGTCACAATTGCCTGCCACACATCCAGGACGCTCTGGTCAGCCTCTTTCAGGCGCACGATATTGACCTCTGGCGCGCCATCTGGGAACCTCTGTTGCACAGAGCCGATCAGATTCTCTGTTTTTCCGAAAATACCCGAACCCTTCTGCTCCGTGCCTATCCTGCGCTTGCCACACGAGGGATCACCGTGCAACCACATGACATGAATTACCTGCAAGGCCATTATCATTACCCGCATGGGGAAAACACATGCAACATCGCCATAATCGGCAGCATCAGCCATCACAAAGGCAGTAAAGTTTTCATGGAACTGGCTACCGCCATACAAGCGCAACGCTTCAATGTGAAGTTAACCGTCATCGGCAGCCTTAACCCCCCCCCCCCGCAAAATCCGGTCACATTCAGAGTACTGGCCCTTACCGGCGCGATGAACTGGCTTCACTCCTGAGCCACCATAAAATCCATCTCTGCCTGATGCTTTCCATCTGTCCAGAAACATTCTCTTATGTGACCCACGAGCTTATCAAGCTAAACGTGCCAGTTTTTTCCTTTGACCTGGGCGCACAGGGCGATGCAGTAAGAGGCTATGCATTGGGATGTCTCCATCCAGTTTGCGATGGAACAACCTTATTGCCGATTTTGCTGGATTTCAAGGCAACTCTGGATGCTCGACTCGCTCCAGACAAAGATATAACCGACATGCCCCTATAACCCGAACCCAAAGTGATGTTTAATCCCGGTAAAAGTCAATAGAGCATGAAAAGCTTGGCGAATCGTTACGGTGTTAAACCGAAAACAGTCACAAAGTGGAAGAAACGCACCTCGGTCAAGGACTTGACTGGATTTCTGCCTACGCGGGCACGACGAGAGCAAGCGAATCACAAGCCATTGCGGCATCGTCTACAAGGCACATCCTTGAAAAATATCCAGAGTTGGGTCGAACATGCTTGTTTTGATATTCAGAAAGCCGAGAATGGAATGAAAGAGATGGTCATGCTGAACGGGGAAATTTTCTGCTTTTGCTTTGAGGCAGGCGTAATCCACCCGTTTTTGCGCCGCATCCGATAGCCACATAATAAATGGGATATGCTTTTGTTCCTGTGGCGCAACGGCATAAGGCAAGCCATGCAGATAAACTCCGTTTTCTCCCAGCGATTCGCCATGATCCGAAGCGTAAATGAGGCTGATTTCCCGCTCTGGAAACTGCCTTGCCAGATCAATGATTGACGAGAGAAAATAATCCGTATAGAGGACTGTATTGTCATAGGTGTTGACAATTGCCTCCCGCGAACACCGGTGAATATCCGCCGTATCGCAGGTCGGCGTAAACCTCTTGAAGGCTTCCGGGTAACGCTGATAATAGGAAGGGCCATGACTTCCCATCGTATGCAGGACAATCATTTCATTTTTGGCGTGGTTTTTTATCCGTTCTTCCACCCTTGCCAGCATGACCGCATC
>JAISSL010000125.1 GCA_031273145.1 Zoogloeaceae bacterium
TGGATCGTCTAACCTATGGCGCGGTCGTGGATTTTCTCGATTTTCATCTGGGCGGACATCACTGGCCGGCCTTCAATCTGGCGGATTCCGGCATTACCCTCGGCGCGGCGCTGTTGATACTGGATGCCTGGCTTACCAGACAATCCGGCAGGCAGACCGTGCCGGATACGCCCGCATGAACCAAATCACCGCGCCCGACAGTTTCCTGACCCTGCACTACCGGATTGCGACAAGGGAAGGGGAAGAACTGGTGTCGACCTTTGGTCTTTCGCCCGCTACCCTGCAACTGGGAAGCGGGCAATTGGCGGAAGGGCTGGAACGTTGCCTGCTTGGGTTGAGGGAAGGAGAGCGCCGGGTATTCGATTTAAAGCCGGAAGAGGCGTTCGGCTTTGCCAACCCTGCCCTGCTGGAGCGAATCGCGCTTTCTGCCCTGCCGGAAGGGATCGCGCTCCAGGAAAATGCCCTGGTCGAATTTACCACGCCGGAAGGACGTTCCTTTTCCGGCTTTTTGCGCGAATTGACTGCGACGCACGGGCTTTTCGATTTCAATCATCCGCTTGCGGGCAAGACGATTCGCTTTGAGGCGCACATTCTTTCGGTTCTGTGACGTATGGAAATTCTGCTTGCGAACCCGCGCGGTTTTTGCGCTGGCGTGACCCGCGCCATTACCATTGTCGAGCGCGCGCTGGCACAATTCGGCGCGCCGGTCTATGTTCGGCACGAGGTGGTGCACAACCAGGTCGTATGCGACAGTCTGCGGATAAAGGGCGCGATTTTCATTGAAGATTTGGCCGAAGTGCCTCCGGGTAGCGTGCTGGTCTTTAGCGCGCACGGTGTACCAAAAGCCATTCGTGCCGAGGCCAGGGCGCGGGGATTCAGGGTGTTTGACGCGACTTGTCCGCTGGTGACCAAGGTGCATGTGGAAGTCGGGCGGATGCGGGGCGAAGGCCGGGAAATCGTGATGATTGGGCATCGCGGTCATCCAGAGGTGGAAGGGACGATGGGGCAGTGCGAGGCGGGGATTTATCTGGTGGAAAAGGTTGAGGATGTCAAAACCCTGCGGGTGACGCAGCCGGAAAAACTCTCGTTTGTGACGCAGACGACGCTTTCCACGACGGACGTGCAGGATATTGTGGAACATCTGCGCCGGATTTTTCCGGCGATTTGCGGGCCGAAGAAGGATGATATTTGCTACGCTACCCAGAACCGGCAGAATGCCGTCCGGCAACTGGCGGAACGCTGTGATCTGGTGCTGGTGGTGGGGAGTCCGAACAGTTCCAATTCGCGCCGCCTGTGCGAAGTGGCGGCGGGTTTTGGGGTGGAAGCCTATCTTGTGGATTCTGCCGAGGAAATTGAGGGCGCGTGGCTATCGGGCAAGGTTCGGATTGGCATTTCGGCTGGCGCCTCCGCGCCGGAAAAACTGGTGGCGCAGGTCATCGAACGTTTAAGTCTGGTGAAAAACTGTACGGTGAGCGAACTGCCGGGCAACGCGGAAAATATCCATTTTCCGTTGCCCAAAGGGTTGTGCCCTGCGGGCAGCGTGTAAAACGTGAACATCCCTTCCACCACGTCATTCCCGCGTAGGCGGGAATCCAGACCTGTAACGGGCGGCAAGTCTTGCGGGCGGCAGGTTGCCGCCCCTACGGACAAATTCAGTGGACGCGCATTGAACAACTCGTAGGGGACGCAACCTGCGTCCCGCCACGTTCAACAAAAATCGTTGTTCGCAGGACAATTGCCCAAGCGCTTCATCCCGTCATTCCCGCGTAGGCGGGAATCCAGACCTGTAACGGGCGGCAGGTCTTGCGGGCGGCATCTGCCGCCCCTACGGACAATCCAACCCCTTGCCCTCTGAAGTATCTTGTAGGGGCGGCAACCTGCCGCCCGCATCCCGCTTTTGCGAGGATGTATAATTCCCGCTAAATTTTCCGAAAAAAAGTTTGTTTTTATATATTTTGCCATATTGGATATTTGTAATACTTATGGTATAACGCGCATGTTTTATCAGTTTTATTGACCTGTTGCGTCCACAATCCGTATTTCTGTGTGTGCCACAAGTCATGATTTTCAACTCACAGGAGATTGTCATGCAACTCAAAATGCGATTCAACATCATGCTGGTGGTGGCAGGGCTTGCTCTGCTGACTGTTGCGGGCTTCGCAACCTACAACCTGAACGAAGCCGAGCATACCCTTACCGACGTAGGTCGGGATCGGCTGCCGAAATTGGTGCAGATTCTGAATGTTCAGATTCAGATCATGGCGACCAGAGCCAGCAGCTACCAGGTTCTCGTCGAAAAAGGCAATCCGCCGCGCCAACAGATCGATCGGTTGAAACCCGTCGTGGAAAACCTGAAGAAATCGGTAGCCGCCGCGCAGGACTATGCGGATCAGTACGACAAAATGCCCCGCGCCAATCCCGATGTTATCAAGAATTGGAATGAATTCAAGGATCACTGGAAGGACTGGAGCACAGCCATGCAGTTTCAGATCTCGAAAGTGGAAGAAGGCATTGCCGGCGGAACAGATCAGAGTTTTGCGCTGGCGCATGAGGCATTCGAAAAATCCCAGGATAATTTGCGCCATAACGTGACGCCCAAGATGCTGGAGGCTTTGAACTTCATCCTGGACTATAACCAGAAGACGGCAGACGATAATGTCGACCAGGGCATCGCTGCCGAGAATCAGGCCATCTGGATTCAGAACGCGGTCTCGATAGTCTCCTTCGTGGTGCTGGTTTTCCTGGGCATTACCACGATGAAATCAACCTTCACCCCCATCACTATACTCCAGTCCATGCTGGTCAAGGTGGCAACGAACCGCGACCTCAAGCTGCGGGTGGATTACCAGAAAAATGACGAGGTTGGGGAAGTCGTCAAGAGCTTCAACCAGTTGATGCAGGAACTGCAAAATGCGTTGAAGGAAATCACGGATCGGGTGACCGAGACCACTCAGGGCGTAGAAGCCTTGAACACGGCGGCAAAACAGGTTGCGGAGAGTTCGGCGAGCCAGTCGAGTTCAACCTCGGCAATGGCGGCTTCCGTAGAAGAAATGACCGTTTCCATCAACACCGTCTCCGCCAGCGCGGGCGACGCGCAGAACATCGCGCATGACGCGGGCGAGACTTCGGAAGAAGGCGGCCAGATCATCGAGCGCACGGCAGCGGAAATGACCTCGATTGCCAATGTGGTTGGCGAGGCATCCCACGTCATTCAGGCGCTGGGCGAAGAATCGAAGCAGATTTCTACCGTCGTGCAGGTCATCAAGGACGTGGCGGATCAGACGAACCTGCTGGCGCTGAACGCGGCTATCGAAGCGGCGCGCGCTGGCGAACAGGGTCGCGGCTTCGCGGTCGTGGCGGACGAAGTGCGAAAACTGGCGGAACGCACGACCCAATCTACCACTGAGATCAGCACGATGGTCGCCAAGATTCAGGCTTCCGCTCAGGAAGCGGTGGAAGAGATGAGCAAGGTCGTGCAACAGGTCGAATCCGGGCAGGCGTTGGCGCATGAGGCAGGCGAGCGAATTGTGTCCATCCGCGAGAAGGCGCACAAGGTGTCTGATGCGATTACGGAAATATCCAGCGCCCTGAAGGAACAAAGTCAGGCCAGTCAGGAAATTTCCAAGCACGTAGAAAGCATCGCCCAGATGACGGATGAAAACAACGCGGCAGCGGAAGAAACGGCTTCGGCGGCAGTTCGCCTTGAGCAGTTGTCGACTTCCGTGAAAAACACCGTCCAGCAGTTCAAGGTGTAGCAGGCTGCGCCTGGGCAATTGGCCTTGCAGGTTGCCCCGAACGAAAAACCCCG
>JAISSL010000198.1 GCA_031273145.1 Zoogloeaceae bacterium
GGCGGCCATAGCCGCTGCCGCCTCGGACTGAAATTCGGAACCCTTGCGAACCCCGTGCGCGGCGCTGGCGAGTTCGGTTGAGGATTCGGAGAGTTGTCCGGCGCTGTCACGAATTTCGCTGATCATCTTGACGAAGCTCTCGCGCATCTCTCCTAACTCTGCTTGCAGAATGCCAATTTCATCCTTCGATTCGGCTACGATGGCCTGCGAAAGGTCGCCTCCCGCCATCGCCTTGACCGTGTCTACCATGCTGAACACCGGCTTTGTGATTGAGCGCGTGACCAGAAACGCCAGCAGCGCCGATAGCAGAATCCCCACAAGCAGGCCAATGACAAGCTCACGATTCGTCGTCTCCACTTCATGCAGCACATTTTTGGCGCGCGCCGCAATCCGCACGTTTTCGAAATTCATGAGCTTGCCGCTGTTTTCCATCACGATTGCGGCATGGCGGCTCATTTGGGCAAAGGTCGCCGCTTCGTCATTCGTGGTGCGGTTGATCAGTTGTTCCTGATAGGGAATGAGGGCGTTCAGGTTTTCCTTGATCGGCTTGATGGTTTCGACTTCCTCAGGATAGATACGGCGTTTGAAGAGCGTCTCGATTTCATCAATGTGGGAGAGCAATTCCGCCCTGAATTTGCGCGCCTCTTCGCCATCCCTGCTCCGGTCGCCCTGATTGGCGGTCACTTTCAGCATGGCAAGGCGCATCTGGAACATGCTGGCGCGGATGGCGGCTGCCTGGTTTACCTTGTGCAGCGTGAAGTCGCGGATGTTGGCGGCATTATCTTCAGCTTCGCGCAGATTCATGTAGGTCACGGTGATGACGGCTGCAAAAACCAGGACGATGCTTATGAAGCCAAGCCCAAGACGAACGCCTAAACTTAAATTTTTTAACATTTTTGTACTCCTTGAAAAAAAAGTTGGAATGACATGAACAAATTCCTCAACCTGTCTCAAATCCAAGGCGAAGAATGTTTCTCTGATGGTTATCGCCACAATTGCGTTGTAGCTCTATAACTAAAGTAAGTGTAACTAATGTCATAAACTTTTGGAAGATAATAAATGTAACAGGATGTGCCGTGTCGGCAGATAGGGGCTGGGCAAGAGGGGGAAACAGGCACAAAACTGCGGCGCGCCTGAAGCAGGACATGCAACAGGGATGTTGGTTCGGCTACAATATCCAGCGAACCCCTTATTATGAGGAACATCCGATGCACAAAACCTTCTGGCTTCTGCTTTTGTTCGTTGTTGCGTTCATGCAACCCGTCTATGCGGACGCGGCGCAGCCGTGTGATGGCGAGACCATCCAGGCGGTTGCCGCCTGGGCGGGGGTTAAGGGGAAGCTGGTCTCCGCCTATAAAGACCCGCCGGGCGGCCTGATTGCCGCCGCAGCGTGCAAGAAAATGCCCAATGCTCCGGGTACGACGATTGCGGCGATTGCGTTTGTGGAGCGTGTGGAAGATGATGGTTATGGACACGATTCCAGAACGCTCTTGGAGGTCATTGCTCTGGTTGAGTCCGGTAAAGTGGTTGCAGCCCATCGCGCCACCATCGAAGAAGACGCGATCACGCAAGTCTACGAAAACAGTTACCGTATTGATACGGCACGGTACATCTTATCCAAAGAGGTTCGCGCCTTCGGGGTCGTTTTCATGAGCGGCGCAGCAAGTGGTTCGCGTTGTGCCGATGCAGGCTATGGCAGTGATCTGACCTTGTGGATTCGTGAAGGCGAAAATTTGCGGGCCGTATTCGAAACCAATCTTAACGGGTGGGTCAGTCTTGATGGGACTTGCGAGGACATCAAGGAAACGCGAAGCGAGTACGCAGAAATGACCATTTCGATTGAAAAGACATCCAGTCACGGTTTTGCCGACCTTGCCATCACCGCGCATGTGAAGCGGATACTTTGCGTTAAAGATTCTTCCAGATATTCCAGCTATGAGTGCCCGGATACGAAAAAGCGTACTGTCCGCACAGTCGTGAAATACGATGGAAAGTCTTATGGCATCAATATGTCCCGCACATTCTGGTGGCCTCAAGAAGTTCACCAGAAATGGAAGACAGAATCAGAGTAACCTAGCGAAAACCTGCTATGAGGAACCATCCGATGCACAAGACTTTCTGGCTTTTGGCTTTGCTCGTTGCGGCGTTCATGCCGTCCGCCCATGCGAACGAAGCGCAGCCGTGTGATGGCGAGACCGTCAAGGCGGTTGCAGATTGGGCTGGGGTTGAAGGAAAGCTGGTTTCGTGGGATGAGGAACTGGATGGTCAGTGGGGGCTGATTGCTGCCGCAGCGTGCAAGGTCATGCCCAACACGCCCGACACGACGATTGTGGCGATTGCGTTCGACATCAATCATAGCGGGGCGCCGCCACTGGGCGGTTATGAGGACCTATTGCAGGTCATCGCGCTGGTTGAGGCTGGCAAGGTGATTGCGGCCAATCGCGCCATCTTCGAACAAGCCATAAATATGATTGTCGGCAGTAACAGTTATCGTATTGATACGGCGCGGTACGTGTTGTCCGGGGACGTTCGCGCCTTCGGTATCGTTTTTGACCCTTTTTCGCCCAATGAAAAATGTCCTGATCCAATCTACGGTAAGAATCTGACCTTGTGGATTCGTGAAGGGGAAAATTTGCGCGCCGTATTCGAAACCCACCTCCACGGCTGGGGCACCATTGATGCGTGGTCTTGTCGTGGTCAAGGTTTAGGCAAAGGGGAAGGGTGGGAAGAATCCGCAAAGCTGACCCTTTCAGTGGAAAAGACATCGAGCCACGGCTTTGCCGACCTTGCCATCACCGCGCATGTGACGCGGGAACTTTGCGTCGACCACGAGGATTGTTCCGTCACGGAAAAGCATACCGCCCGCAAGATAGTGAAATACGATGGAAAGTCCTACGGCTCCGAGTATTCCAGCAGGTTCTGGTGGCCGCATGAAGTTCTCCAGAGAGGGAAGACAGAAGCACAATAAAAACCTACCCTTCCAGAAAGGCGGTCGTGTAGACGGCCTGTACGTCGTCCAGCGACTCCAGCGCGTCCAGCAGCTTTTGCATTTTGGCGGCCTCTTCGCCAGCCAGTTCCGCCTCACTTTCCGGGCGCATGGTGACTTCGCCCAGTTCAGCCTGAAATCCGGCAGCGGCAAGCGCCTCTTTAACGCCGATAAAATCGCCGGGCGAAGTCAGCACTTCAAAACATCCGTCCTCACTGGAAAGCACGTCTTCCGCGCCCGCTTCAATGGCAGCATCCATCAGCAGGGCTTCATCCATGCCGGGCGCAAAGACCAGTTGTCCGCAATGCCGAAACTGAAACGCCACGCAGCCATCCGTCCCCAGATTGCCGCCATGCTTGGAAAAGACATGCCGTACCTCGGCGACGGTGCGGGTCTTGTTGTCGGTCAGACAATCCACCATGACCGCCGCGCCGCCAATGCCGTAACCCTCATAGCGGACTTCCACGTAATCCACGCCTTCGAGTTCGCCCGTGCCTTTCTTGATGGCGTTTTCGATTTTGTCCTTGGGCATGTTCTGCGCCTTGGCCTTGTCGACCGCCAGACGCAGACGCGGATTGAACGCGAGGTCGCCGCCGCCCATTTTGGCGGCAACGATGATTTCCCTGGCGACCCGTGAAAAGGCCGCGCCGCGCCGCTCATCCTGACGTCCTTTTCGGTGCTGGATGTTGGCCCATTTGGAATGTCCAGCCATGAACGATTCTCCTGACAGCAAAGAACCCGATTGTACCTGAGTCCTGCGAACAAGCCGCGCTTCTGCAATTTAAAACAACCGCCGTCTGCAAGACAGGCTGCGCCTGGACAATGCGCGTCATGTGCCGCCTCCGCTCAATAAGATATTGGAGCGTATGGGGGCATAGTCCCAGCTCTATTCACAATTATTTCCAGCATTAACATCAGGCTGGATTTTTTCCCTGGTTGTGGCAAGTTGTTCTGGCCAGCAGGAAAACACGAACAATGCCAGCGCGACTGTCAGAAACGTCCAGTAATCAACAGGCGCTGGCCCCCACCAGTGGATATGCCAGGGCACGTCCTGCGGATTGAATTTCTCCAGGCCGAAAGCGGGATTGAGGATAAACCAGAGAAAATCCTCAACGATCCAGAAGAGCTGAATGCAGGCAATCACCCGCGCTTCCGCCCGCCAGGAAAAATGCCCCATGAACAAGAGCGGGAAATGGAAGAACAGCGCAACGCAGGGGAAAACCCAGGCGTGATAGCCAGTCAGGGGGCGGCTACCCCAGAAGATGTCGAGCAGCCAGTGTTCCTCAACGCGCCAGGTCGGCAGATTGACCGCCCAGCCGGCGTCGCCTTCGATCTGGATTTCGACATTGGCGAAAAAATAAGCCAGCACCAGCACGCCCGCAATGGTAAGCGCAATGACCGCCGGACGGCGCGATAGCATCGTGTTGCTCATGCCAGTTGCTTGCATACGATGTTCAATACATCACGCGCAGCCTGTGGCCGACCCAACGCGGCAGCGCGGCAGCGCATGGTGTCGAGCAGAGCGGGTTCGGTCAGCAACCGACGCGCGCGCCATGCCAGCGCAAGGTTGTCCACCGCCTTGAGCGCGGCCCCCTGCTCCAGCAAATAGTCGGCATTGCGTTCTTCCTGTCCGGGGATCGGGCTGTTGACGATCATCGGCACGCCCAGCGCCAGACATTCGGAAGTACTCAAGCCGCCGGGCTTGGTGATGACGAAGCTCGCGCAGGCCATCAGGCGATGCACCTGATCGGTAAAGCCCAGCGGAATCAGTCGCCCCGGATGCTGCGCCGCCAGCGTTTGCAGCGCCTGCAAGGTTTCCTGATTTTTTCCGGCCAACACGACCAGTTGAAAATCGTGCTCGATTGCAAGCAGGGCGCGCGCCACATCATCCAGCCCGCCCATGCCCGCGCCGCCGCCCATGAGCAACACCATGCGCCGCGCCGGATCAAGTGAGAACTGCTGCCGCGCGCTAGCGACATCGGGCGCGTCGCCGAAGGCGGGTATGATCGGAATGCCCGTGCAGTGGATTTGCGTTGGCGCCGCGATCAACTGCCGCATACGCTCCGCGATTTCCTCGTTGGCCGCGAAATAACCCGTCATGTGCGGCATGATCCACATGCGGTGCAAATCGAAATCCGTCACCTGCACCCACACGGGCAGATTCATGCGCTTCTGGTGAATCTGGTGCATGAGCAATTCGGCGGGCAGGAAGTGGGTGCAGATTACCGCATCCGGCTCAAATGCCTGCACCGCGCGCAGCAGCGCCTTGGTGTTGAGCCGTTCCGTCGCGCGGCGCAGTTTTTGCAGTGGCGAGCGTGGATCGGCATCGTCCGATTTTTCGTAAAGCAGCCGCCACATCGTCGGACTGGCGGTCACCAGCTTCATATAGCCGTTTGCGTAGAGTTTGCGAAAGGCGGCGGGCACAACCTGCATCACGTCCAGATGCAGCGTCTGCACCTCTGGAAACTGCCGCTGCGCGCATTGATGCAGAGCCTCGGCGGCGCGCGTGTGACCCGCGCCAGCGGAAACGCTCAAGAGAAGAATCTTCTTTACGGCAGACATGGATCAATTCCAATTCAATAAAAGAGGTTTTAAAATCATTGCCGTCTGCAAACCATCGCTCAGGCGCAGCCTACATCCGCCCAGCAGTTTGGGGTCTCAAAGAGGCGAACCCTTGCCAGACGCAGGGAAGCGCCGTGCGCGTTGCGGTAAGCGGGCGCCAAGATGTCAAACGCTATCCGGGCAAGGTTTTCCACCGTGGGAATGCAATCCAGCACGACCGTCTTGTGCGCGGGCAGGCTTTGCAGAAAGGCAATGACCGGCTCGTCATGGCGATAGGCCAGAAAGGCATGATCCCACGCATCAATCAGTTCGCGCTCCGCAATCGCCTTGATGTCGGCAAAATCCATCACCATGCCGCTGTCCGTCTCGCCCGGCTTGGCGTTGACTTCGCCTTCCAGGGTAATTTCCAGCGCATA
>JAISSL010000010.1 GCA_031273145.1 Zoogloeaceae bacterium
TTCATACATTGAAACTTTCGCCGCAGCCGCACTGGTTGGTGACGTTCGGGTTGTTGAAGCGAAAGCCCTCGTTCAAGCCTTCGCGGGTGTAGTCGAGTTCCGTTCCGTCCAGGTAGGGCAGGCTTTTGGCATCCACGAACACCTTGACGCCGTGGCACTCGAAAATTTCATCGCCCGCTTCCGCCTCGTCTACGAATTCCAGCCGATACGCCATCCCGGAACAGCCACTGGTGCGAACGCCCAGGCGAAGCCCCAGCCCCTTGCCGCGCTTGGCAAGATATTGGGCAACGTGCCGCGCCGCCTGTTCAGTCAGAGTGATAGCCATCTTTTTTCCCCTCGTTTAGAGCGCCAGCGCAGGATTGAAATTGATGATGACGGAAGCAAGAGATTCCCGGCAATGATAAAGCCCTTGTGCATCCAACGCTTCCCGAACCAGAGCCAGTGCTTCTTCCTTCTGAGAGGCCAGGCTGGAGGGAACCGATAGTTGATGGATGGTCCAAGTCATGATTTGTGGTTCGCCTTTACTCCTATATCCTGTCACGTGGTACTCTCCCGAGAAGTGAATTTCATGCTCACCAAGAACAAGCACATAGTGCCTGATTTCTTGTGTTCCCTCATAAGTACCGCCTTCCTTGCCAACAAGAACCAAGAACGCATCACGCTCACGGTCGACCGTCCACTCTGACAACCCTGGAATGGACGACCCCGGAATTCGTGTCAAAGGTGGGCGTCGTTTCACCAGGCGATCAACAAGCGGCTTATCTTCCGCCGAGTATTCTTCATTCACAAAAGCCATGTCATGCTCGTCGTTCAGTTGTTTTCGCCGTGCTTTTTCCGGTAATCGGCCACTGCCGCCTTGATGGCATCTTCCGCCAGAATGGAGCAATGGATTTTGACCGGCGGCAACGCCAGTTCTTCGGCAATCTCGGCGTTTTTTATCGCCAGCGCCTCTTCCATCGTCTTTCCCTTCACCCACTCGGTCACCAGGCTGGAAGAGGCAATGGCAGAACCGCATCCATAGGTTTTAAAACGGGCATCTTCAATGACGCCATCCTTCCCCACCCGGATTTGCAGTTTCATCACGTCGCCACAGGCGGGCGCGCCTACCATGCCGGTGCCGACGTTTTCCTCGTTCTGGTCAAAACTGCCCACGTTGCGCGGGTTTTCGTAATGGTCAATGACCTTTGCGCTATAACTCATGCGAATTCTCCTTTCAGGGGTGTCTGCAATTTTAACGCGCTGCCGTCAGTGCGCCGCCCATTGCACGGTATTCAAATCAACGCCAGCCTGTGCCATTTCCCAGAGCGGGGACATTGCCCTGAGTTTACCGACTTTCTCCCGCAAGAGCGAAATGGCGTAGTCAATCTCCGCTTCCGTCGTAAAGCGGCCAAGGGTAAAACGGATGGAACTGTGCGCCAGCTCGTCGCTGCGTCCCAGGGCGCGCAGCACATACGAAGGTTCCAGACTGGCCGAGGTGCAGGCAGAACCGGATGATACCGCCAAATCCTTGATCGCCATCATCAACGATTCGCCCTCGACATAGGCAAAGCTGACGTTGAGATTGTGCGGGATGCGCGCGTTCAAATCACCATTGACGTGGGTGGCCTCAATGCCGGAAATTCCGGCAAGCAGACGGTCGCGCAGACGGGCAATCCGGGCGTTTTCGGCGCTCATGCCTTCGCCCGCCATCGCAAAGGCTTCGCCCATGCCGACAATCTGGTGCGTCGGCAGCGTGCCGGAACGAAAGCCGCGCTCATGCCCGCCGCCGTGCATCTCTGCTTGCAGCCGGACGCGGGGCTTGCGCCGCGCATAAAGCGCGCCAATACCCTTGGGGCCGTAAGTTTTATGGGCGGAAAAACTCATCAGGTCGACCGGCAGCGCCTTCAAGTCAATGGCTACCTTGCCGGTTGCCTGCGCCGCGTCGACGTGAAAAATCACGCCCTTTTCCCGGCAAAGCGCGCCCATTTCAGCAATCGGCTGAATCACGCCAATTTCATTATTGACCAGCATGACGGAAGCAAGGCAGGTATCCGGCGTCAGCGCCGCCCTGAATGTTTCAAGGTCGACCAGGCCGTTTTCCCGCACGTCGAGATAGGTCACGCGAAAGCCCTGCCGTTCCATCTCCCGCATGGTATCCAGCACCGCCTTGTGCTCGGTCTTGACGGTAATCAAATGCTTCCCCTTGGTCGCGCCGTAAAAATGCGCCGCGCCCTTGATGGCCAGGTTATCGGATTCCGTCGCGCCGGAAGTCCAGACGATTTCCTTCGGATCAGCGCCCACCAGCCCGGCAACCTGTTCGCGCGCCTTTTCCACCGCAGCTTCCGCCGTCCAGCCAAAACTGTGCGAACGGGACGCGGGATTGCCAAAATGCGTCGTCAGGTAAGGAAGCATTTTTTCCGTCACCCTCGGATCAACCGGGGTAGTCGCGGAATAATCCAGATAAATGGGCAGGTTCATGTGGGGATTCTCCAAATTTGAGTTTTTTTAAAGGCGGGTATTGGCCGCAAAGCGGCTCAATTTGGTCGCCGTTTCCTGCAAGGCGAGCAAAAATCCCTCGATTTCCGCTGGCTTCGTCTTTTCGCCCATGCTCACCCGCGCCGCGCATCGCGCCAGTTCATCGGGGACGCCCATCGCCAGTAAAACATGCGAAGGCGCAGACTTTGCGCTGGAACAGGCCGAACCGCTGGCAATGGCAAACCCGGAACGATCCAGCTTGCCGACCAGCGTTTCGCCATCCACGCTCGGAAAGGCAAAAAAACAGGTATTGGGCAACCGGGGGACGCCCATGCCAAAAACGGTTGCGCCCATTTCGCCCAGACGAATTTCCAGCCGCGTCCGCAGGACGGTCTGAGCCTTGGCGCGCGCTTTCAGACGGGAAACGGCAAGTTCACAGGCCGCGCCAAAACCGACAATGGCGGCAATGTTCTCCGTGCCGGAGCGCAATCCGCGTTCCTGCCCGCCGCCCGCAATCTGGGTCATCAGGTCAAGGCGCTTGTCCATGATGAGCGCCGCCGCCCCCTTGGGGCCGTAAGCCTTGTGCGCGGAAATCGTGAGGGCATGAACCCCCGCTGCATTCAGGGCGCGAAAATTGATGGGGATTTTGCCCAAAGCCTGAACCGCGTCGGTATGGAACCAGCCGCAATCCGGGCCAACCGCCTGAACCGTGGCGGCAAGCGAGGCGATGTCCTGAATCACGCCGGTTTCGTTGTTCGCCAGCATGACCGACCAACGCCGGGGTTTTTCCCTGGCGGCAGCTTCCACGTCTGCCGGACGGATTCGCCCGCCTCCGTCGACCGGCAATTGCGCGAGCCGCCAGCCCTGCCCGCGAAGCTGACGCGCTGCGTTCAGCACGCAAAGATGTTCGGTCGCGCCGATGACCACGGTTTCCGCCTTGTTACCCGCTGCGGCGCCCCGAAAACTCGCGCCCGCGCCCTTTAGAAAAAGGTTGTTGGCTTCGCTGCCGCCGCTCGTAAAGATCACTTCCGTCGGATGCGCGCCTACCGCAGAGGCGACCTGCTCACGCGCCTTTTCCAGCGCGGCAAGCGCGACGCGACCGTATTCGTGGCGGCTGGAAGCATTGCCGTAACGGGTGGAGAAATACGGCAACATCGCTTCCAGCACCCGCTCATCCACAGGCGTAGTCGCGTTGTAGTCGAAATAAATCGGGGCGAACGAGAGCGAGACCACAGGCTTTGGGCAGAAAATAGGGCGCGGTCAGGCGGCAACCGGCAGGGATGAAGAACCCTTGGCGCGGGGGCGGGGGGCGCGGCGCGGCAAGGATTCGGTAAAGGGGAACCAGCCTTCCCTGCTTGCGTGACGGGCAACCAGATCGCCTAAAGAAACCGAGGCCAGGTAATCCAGCATTTTCTTGTTCAGGTCACTCCATAAATCGTGGGTCATGCAGCGTTCCTGATTGTGGCAATCGCCATTGCCGTTGCACAGGGTGGCATCCAGACGCTCATCTACCGCCTGAATGATGTCAATGACGGAAATATGGCTCATCTGGCGTCCCAGATGATATCCGCCGCCCGGTCCGCGCGTGCTCGTCACCAGACCGTTGCGGCGCAGGCGGGAAAAAAGCTGTTCCATGTAAGAAAGGGAAATGCCTTGCCGTTCGCAGATGCTGGCAAGTGAAATCGGCTGATCTTCGTGATGGTCGTGCAAGGCCAAATCCATCATGGCCGTTACCGCGAACCTTCCTTTGGTGGTCAAACGCATAGGGTCTCCTGAGGGTGTCTTGTTGTTATATGCCAAAGCGGCAGGTAACATCCTAGCGTTTGTGCCGTCCATTAGTCAACTATTTTACTCAGGTATTGCGGGTCGAAATCGTCGGTGGGATGCGCCACGTCTTCCGTCTGGATGCCTTTTTCGTGCAGGTGTCCGAGGAGCGCCTCCAGACGGCGGTCGGTTTCCGCCGCATGGTTCAGGAGCGCGTGCAGGGTAATCAGGAGGGGATCGTTCTGGTCGCCGCCCACGGCGTAGGCGGAAAAATCCAGATGCGGCATGACTTTTGTGTCCGGCAGGGTTTCTTCCAACAGTCGCGCCGGGATGCCCAGAGCCGTCGCGCCAGACGGAACATCTTTCGTGACGACCGAATTGGAGCCGATTCGCGCTTCCGCCCCGATGGTAATCGGCCCCAACACTTTTGCGCCTGCGCCTACGACGACCCGGTCTTCCAGGGTGGGATGGCGTTTGCCCTTTTTCCAGGAGGTTCCGCCCAGGGTCACGCCGTGGTAGAGCGTTACGTCGTCGCCGATGACGGTGGTCTCGCCGATGACGACGCCCATGCCGTGATCAATGAAGAAGCGCCGCCCGATAACGGCAGCCGGATGAATTTCGATGCCGGTCAAAAGACGCCCGAAATGCGCGATGGTTCGCGCAAGCCAGAACAGACGCCAGCGCCAGAGACGGTTTGCTACGCGATGAATGAGAATGGCGTGGATGCCCGGATAGCAGGTCAGCACTTCCCAGAAAGAACGCGCCGCCGGATCGCGGGCGAAAACCGAAGCAATATCTTCACGCAACTGCCGAAACATGAGAAGCTCAAAAAGAAGAAAAGACCGGCATTGTAAGGCAACCAGAGGGGGATGACGGCAAAACCGCAATTTTACGCAGTGCCATTTTCTGATTGCAACAAAATGCAGATATTGCTGGAGTCCTGCCGGTCTTGCAGACGGCAAGACAATTACGTATCGTCGTCGTCCGCTGGTGGGGCGACCCGGACGACTTCTTCCAGCGAAGTAACCCCGGCAGCCACCTTTTTTGCGCCCGAAATGCGAAGGGCGCGCATTCCTTCCCGGAAGGCTTCGGCGCGTAGCGCCATGATGTCGGTTTCCTTGGAGACGTATTTCCTGATGTTGGGCGTCATCAGCAGGAGTTCGTAAATGCCAAGCCGTCCCGAAAAGCCGGTCATCCGGCATTCCAGGCAGCCATCGGGGACGTAGATATGTTCCGGCTCCCGTCCTTTCCAAGGGGCGACAAGGTTCTGCCAGACTTCGCGCAGGGTCTCGTCCATCGGTATCTGCTTCTTGCAATGCGGACACAGGGTGCGTACCAGCCGTTGCGCGAGAATACCCAGCAACGTGGCATTGATGAGATAGCCCGGAGCGCCCAGGTCTTGCAGGCGGGTAATGGCGGCCGGGGCGTCGTTGGTGTGCAGGGTGGAAAGGACGAGGTGCCCGGTCAGCGCCGCCTGAATCGCCATTTCCGCCGTTTCCAGGTCCCGGATTTCGCCCACCATGATGATGTCCGGGTCTTGCCGCATCAGGGCGCGGACGCCTTCGGCAAAGGTCATGTCAATGCCGTGCTGCACCTGCATCTGGTTGAAGGCCGGCTCGACCATTTCAATCGGGTCTTCCAGGGTACAGACGTTGACTTCCGGCGTCGCAAGCTGTTTCAGGGTGGAATAGAGGGTCGTCGTCTTGCCGGAACCCGTGGGGCCGGTCACCAGAATGATGCCGTTCGGATGCGAAGTCATGGACTGCCAGCGGGCAATATCGTCGCGGGCAAAGCCCAGTTGGGTAAAGTCGCGCACCAGCACTTCCGGGTCGAAAATCCGCATCACCAGTTTTTCGCCAAAGGCGGTCGGCAAGGTGGAAAGACGCAGTTCCACCTCGTCGCCGTTGGGCATCAGGGTTTTAATCCGGCCATCCTGGGGACGGCGTTTTTCGATTACGTCCATGCGTCCCAAAAGTTTAATCCGGCTGGTCATTGCTGCCATGACCGAGGCGGGAATCTGATAGACCTGATGCAGCACGCCGTCAATGCGAAAACGGACGATGCCCATCTCCCGCCGGGGTTCGATGTGGATGTCGGATGCGCGCTGGTCAAAGGCGTATTGCCAGAGCCAATCCACGATGTGCACGATGCTCTGGTCGTTGGCGTCCAGTTGTTGATTGGTGCGCCCCAGTTCGACGATCTGCTCGAAATTGTAGAGGCTGCTTTGCTGCTGCGGGTCGCTTTTCGATGCCCGTTTGACCGATTCGGCGAGCTTGAAGAATTCCGCCAGATAGCGGGTCACGTCGAGCGGATTGGCGAATACCCGGTGGATTTTCCGATGCAGGACATGTTCCAGTTCCTTTTCCCATTCGCGCAAAAAAGGCTCGGAAGTGGCGATGGTGACTTCCTGCGCGTTGATGCTGATGGGCAGGATGGAAAACCGCGCCGCATAGGTGCTGGAAACCACGGTGGCGACGCCGGTGAAGTCTATTTTCAGGGGGTCAATGTGCTGATAGGGGATGTTGATCCGGTTGGCCAGCCATTCGGACAACATCTCGATGTGCAGGATTTTGTTGGGCGGTTCCGGGTTGCGCCATTTTTGTTCGGCAATCAGGGCGAGGGGATGGATTTCCCGCGAGCTGCGCCGGGCGAGGCGCAGGTCGTCGGCTTCCTTTTGGGGAACCAGCTTGTCCTGAACCATCCAGGCCAGCACTTCTTCCAGCCTCAACCGATGTTCAGGCTGTGATTCATGTTCCCGATGCGCTTTAGCCGGGGCGTGGCTGGCAGAGGGGTGGATGGACGAGGCGCTCATGAGAAGCTCCGACGAAGAAGGGAGAAATGCTTATGATACCCGCAAAGACGCTGAATTGGATGATTCAGGTTGTTGGCTAATTATAGTAATTTATATGCGTTTATAGCATGTTTTGGCTATAAACCAGAATCTTCGCCAGATTGCCCAATATAAAGCATGATAGGGGCGACACTATGCCGCACGAGGATGTCAGTGCGCGACTAAGGGGACATGCAAACTTTTCCCGTTTTTCTATACCAATCGCGCTAGACATGTATAAAAAATGCTAAAATGTATACATGACAAATCCCTTGGTTAAAGAAAATCACTTTTCGTAAACATCATGTTGTCCATTCAAGCCCTGGAATACCTCGATTCGACCCGGTTCGAGACCCCCGCCATCCTGAAGCGGCTGGTCACGGCACACCGCGCTCTGGCCGAGTTCAAGGGTATCGCCGCCTCCATGCCCAACCAGAACATCCTGTTAAGCACCTTGGGTTTGCAGGAGGCCAAGGATAGCTCCGAAATCGAAAACATCGTAACCACCCATGATGATCTGTTCCGCGAGGCCGCGCAGGATACCTCCTCAGGTCTTGCCGCCAAGGAAGTGGCTCGCTACAACCGCGCCCTGCGCGTGGGGTTCGAGTCCGTGCGCGATTCTGGCCTGCTCACCGGCAACCACATTGTCGAAATCCAGTCCGTGCTGGAAATGAACCAGGCGGGCTACCGCAAGATTCCCGGAACGGTGCTGATGGATGGTTCGGGGCGCGTGGTTCATACCCCGCCCTCGCCAGAACTGTTGCCGGGGTTGATGTCCGACCTGGAACGCTTTATCAATGATGGCGAGCTTTTTGCGGCGGATACTCTGGTGAAAATGGCATTGATCCACCATCAGTTCGAGAGCATTCATCCTTTCTACGACGGCAATGGGCGCACTGGCCGCATCATCAACGTGCTGTATCTGGTCAAGGAAGGCTTGCTGGATACGCCCGTGCTGTACTTGAGCCGCGCCATCGTAAACAGCAAGGCAGAATACTATGCCCTGTTGCAAGGCGCGCGCGAACACAACCAGTGGGAACCGTGGGTACTGTACATGCTTGGCGCAGTTGAGCAAACCGCCAAAGATGGCATTGCCACCATAAAGGCCATCAAGGGCACGCTGATGGACTACAAGCATCGCATCCGCAACGGTTACAAGTTCTATAGCCAGGACCTGATCAACAACCTGTTTTCACATCCCTATACCAAAATCGAGTTTCTGCAACGCGATCTTGGCGTCTCGCGCCTGACGGCAACGCGCTATCTGGATGCGCTCGTCACTGGCGGCCTGCTACGCAAGATGAAAATGGGGAGAACTTATTACTACATCAATGAGCCGCTTTACCGCATCCTGACTGGCTAAATTCACAGGATTGCCTCGGAAACAAGCCAGTCCGCGATGGTGGCTGCAACCAGCGGCCAGTCGTGTTCGTGGGTCACGGCGTGTCCCATGCCGGGGAAGATTTGGGCAGGTACGCCATAGGTGTGAGCCGTCGCCTCGACCAGAAAATCCGGCACCAGCAAATCCTTTTCCGCGCCCAGCACCAGGAGCGGCGGACGTTCTCCGTGTGGAAAAAAGGGCAGGTTGAACAGGCTCATGTCCCAGATGGCGCGTTGCGATTCAGGCCGCATGTGCGCCCGGAAACGCTCCAGAATTTCCGTCTCTACCGGCTGGGCAAACAGGGTTTCCTGAATGGTGGCAAGGCTCACGTCGCCGCCATAAAAAATCTGGTTCAGTTCCATCAGCAGTTCCGGCCGGGTCGAAATGATATGCAGTTGCGAAAGCAGCAAACCCTGCGGCGGCACGGCGCAAAGCAGCACCACCGCCGGCGCGTAGTCCTGCTCGATATATTTTTGCGCGACGAACCCTCCCATCGAGTGCCCAATCAGAACCGGCGTGGACAAGCCCTGCTCTGCCAGATCGGCAATGCAGGTTTCCACGTCCTTCACATAATCGGTGATGGAAAGATAATCCGCGTCCTTGTCGCTTTCGCTCTTGCCATGCCCGCGCATGGAAAGGGCATAACCCGCATAGCCCCGCCGCGCAAACCAGGGCAGAAAGTTGTCGCGCCACATCCACGCGCCCGCAAACGCGCCATGCAGGAACAGGAGCGGCGTCTCTCGACGCGGCGCGTTTTCAGGCGGAAGCGCGAACAGCACTTCCAGCCCGTCAACATATCGGGTTTGTACCGGGAGCATGAAATCGGACATGTGTTTTTTCCTTTTCAGGTGGTTTGCGGCAAAACGGCGCGGACGGCGGCAATCCTGGCTTCGCGCAGACGCGCCGGGATGTTGGCCTTATCCTTTACCAACGCGGCAATCGCCGCGTCATTCACCGACCGACAGGCCGCCGCCGCCGCCCGCCAGATTGCGGCTTGCGGATAAGGGGCATCCTCATACCCCTGCCTGCCCCGGCTATCCGCCTCGCAAACCCGCAGAATTTCCTCGAACCGCTCTGGACGCCGCCTGAAATCACAGGCTTCCAGCGTCTCGACCATCGTTCCGGGTTTCAGGGGCGTCGCGCCGCATACGTTATGAATTTTGCCATGCAATCGTATTGTCAGGAGCGCCAAATCACGACAATCGGCAGGAATTTTCAGACGGTCGGAAAGTTGAAGCAACGGCGCTTCGCCCCGCGCTTCGTGTTCGTAGTGATGCGGCAGAATTTCCGGCGGCGTTGTCGCCTTGCCCAAATCGTGCGTCAAGGCGGCAAAGCGCCCCGCCAGAGTTAGTCCCATCCGGGCAGCCGCGTTCAGCGCCAGCAGCAGATGCGCCCCGCTATCGCCTTCCGGGTGATAGTCCGCGCGCTCTGGAATGCCAAAAAGGGCATCCACTTCCGGCAACAGCCTTTGCAGAGCGCCGCTTTCCCGCAGCGCTTCAATCATTCGGTCGGGGCGCGTCTCCATCAAGCCCCGCGCAATTTCCTGCCACACCCGTTCCGGGACGAGATGGTTTATTTCGCCTGCCTCTACCATGTCGCGCATCAGGGCGTTGGTCTCCGGCGCAATGGAAAAATCGCTGAATCGGGCGGCAAACCGGGCAAGGCGCAACAGCCGTACCGGGTCTTCGGCAAAGGCAGGCCCCACATGGCGCAGCACCTTATTTTTCAGATCGGCCTGCCCATTGAAGGGGTCAATCAGGCGGCCATCCGCTGTTTGTGCCATTGCGTTGATGGTTAAGTCGCGCCGCGCCAAATCCTCTTCCAGCTTGACATCCTGCCCGGTGTAAAACACAAAGCCATGATAGCCGCGTCCGTGCTTCTTCTCGGTACGCGCCAGCGCATATTCCGCATGGGTTTCAGGGTGCAGGAACACCGGAAAATCCTTGCCGACCGGCTTATAGCCAAGCGCGAGCAAATCTTCCGGTCTTGCGCCGACGACAACGTAATCCCGATCCGTAACGGGTCTGCCCAAAAGGGCATCGCGTACCGAACCGCCGACCGAATAAATTTCCATTTCGGTTCCTACGGCAAGCGGTCTATCTTCTGGTCTTGCGGCCAGCGGATATGGTATTCGACCGAAAAAACCTGCCGTTCCCCCGCTTTCAGGCGGGTATTCCAGACGACGACGCCCGGCACGGATTCCCAGTCATCCTTGCTGATTTCCGGCTGAAAACGGCGCGTCACCTCGATGGCCTGATTGCGGGCTACCGGGCTGGTCTCCAGAATCGCCGCCTCAACCGGACGGGGATGCAGATTGACAATCGTGAAGGTATCGGCAATCCGGCGCTCGTTTTTCTGCGCGATAAAGCCGCCTTTGCCTTGCGTGTCGTCACGAGGCTTGGTTTCAACCCGAATCAACTCATCCTGCCCGAATGGCAGGATCAAACGCGCCTGCTGGTGCGGATTCCAGTATTGCTGTCCCACGAACGCGCCGTTGCGGTAGAGGCGCATCTCCCCGGCAGACCAGACGCCTTCCGGCAAATCGCCCGTCGCCACCAGCCAGGCCGCCCTGGATTCACGGGGAAAGATACGCGCTTCCAGCGTCACCGGGACGGATACATTCCCCAGCGTCACCGAAAGCCTGCGCCCATCGGCAGGCAGGGTAATTGCGCCGGGAATGGCGTATTCCGTCGCAAATTCTCCCTGGGTGATTTCGGCTTCAAAAAGCGGCGCTGCCCCTGCCGCGTCCATTGCTTCCACAGGAGCAGCCTCCGCAAATTCGTAGTTACTGAACATGGCGGGCGCTGCGGTGGAGCGAGCCGCCGCAGAAACCGGCTGGAGGAAGCGCAATTCCCAGCTTTGCGGTTGCGGGCCTTCCGCGCTTTGTCGGGGTTGCCCGGTACTCAAAGTCAGGCGGATGTTGTTCCAGTCTTCCCCGCTTCGCTGCGCGATTTGCGCGGCGCGTTCCAGCCGCACCACGCCCTTTGCCGAATCCAGCAAGGCGCGATAGGCAGGACGCCAGCCCGCGTCATGAAACAGATAGCGAATCTTTACGTGTCCCGAATTTTTCGCGGCAAGATTCAGGCTCAAGGTTCGCACGGAATCCACATTGGGACGAACCCGCGCCAGATCATGCTCTGCGGCTTGCAGTTCGCGTTCCAGATCGCGCGTTTGCGCGTCAATGGCGAGAATGCGCCGCTCGGCGTCCAGACTGCCCTGCCGAATCAGCGATAACACCCGCGCCGGGTCGGGCGTAGCGGCGCGGGGAGTGACTTCTGCCCCGTTCCCGCCTTTTGATAAACTTTCAAGATATTGCAGTTCGCGCGCGGCGGCCTTGCGGTCGACCTTCAGGGCATTCACTTTCCCGGCCAGTTGGCGCACCCTGGCTTCCAGCGCGGCTTCCACGCGATTCAAAGGCGCAAAGCGGGCGCTATCGAGCCAGGCGGCCTCTCCCGGCTCAATGCCGGGCGAAGTCTCAATCTCCACGCTATCCAGGTCAAAATTCGCGGGCAGATTGGCAATTTCGAGTTTGGTATCTCCGGCCTTGACCGGCGCGGTTCTTTCAATCAAAGCGCTACCGGGATAAAGCGTGACCTGGGTAATCGGCGCATCAAAGGCCAAAGCTGCCAATGGCGAGAACGCCAGAGCAAGCAGAAAAAAACGGGGAAAGGCAATTTTCATAAGGGGTTCCTGATTAGAAAAAAAAATGACAAAGGAACGGGTTTTTGTGCCCTATTCGGGTTATGGCGTTTGTTCCCACAGCGCCGGATGGCCTTCCGCGCCTTTGGGCATGGATAAACCCAGGTGCCGATAAATGGCCGGGTTTGCCACCCGTCCGCGCAGGGTGCGTTGCAGGTAGCCTTGCTGGATGAGATAGGGTTCCAGCACGTCTTCGATGGTATCGCGGGATTCGCCAATGGCGGCGGCGAGATTATCTACCCCGACCGGGCCGCCCTCGAATTTTTCGATGATGGCCAAAAGTAGTTTTCTGTCCATCAAATCCAGTCCCGCCGGGTCAACATCCAGAATGGACAAGGCGGTATCGGCAACCGCGCGGTCAATACGACCATCAAACTTGACCTCGGCGTAATCGCGTACCCGACGAAGGAGACGATTGGCCACGCGCGGCGTGCCTCTGGCGCGGCGGGCAATTTCCAACGCGCCTTCTGTATCCAACGTGACATTCAGCAAATGCGCCGAACGCTGGACGATTTGCCGCAACTCATCCGGCGTATAAAACTCCAAGCGGGCGACGATGCCGAACCGATCGCGCAGGGGATTGGTGAGCATCCCGGCGCGGGTCGTCGCGCCAACGAGGGTAAAGGGTGGCAGGTCAATCTTGACCGAGCGGGCGGCAGGGCCTTCGCCAATCAGAATGTCAATCTGGTAATCCTCCATCGCCGGATAGAGAATTTCCTCCACGACCGGGGAGAGGCGGTGCATCTCGTCAATGAACAGAATGTCGCGCGGTTCCAGATTGGTGAGCAAGGCTGCCAGATCACCCGGTCGTTCCAGCACCGGCCCCGAAGTCTGGCGCAGATTGACCCCCATTTCCTGTGCCAGAATGTGCGCCAGCGTGGTTTTGCCAAGCCCCGGCGGACCAAAGAGCAAGACATGATCCAGCGCCTCGCCCCGCTTTCTGGCGGCCGCGATGAAAATTTCCAGTTGCGCCCGGATTTTTTCCTGTCCCGTATAGTCCGCCAGCCGCCGGGGACGCAGCGCGCGCTCAAAGGCTTCTTCCTGGGAAGATTTCGCCTGCGGCGCAATCAGGCGATCGCTATCGGGCAGTACGGAGAGTTTGTCGGTTTCAATCACGCGAACATCCGAAAATCTTGAAGAAGGCAGAAGGATAAATGAAATTGCGCGCCTTGGCAGGATAAATGGCAAGGCGGCTTATCTGGCATAATGCGCGTTTGTTCAACAAGCGCGACTCCCATGAAATTCCTGTTCGATCTTTTCCCGGTACTCTTGTTCTTCCTCACCTTCAAATATGCCGGACACAACCCGGAAGCGGCAGCAGCCTTGCTGTGGGGCGACGTTCCCCTGGAACAGGCGCCGATTCTGCTGGCAACCGCCGTCGTCATTCCGGCAACGGCGCTCCAGATTCTGTACGTGTATCTCAAACACCGGCGGGTGGAAAAAATGCTGCTGGTAAGTCTAGGACTGGTGGTCGTTCTGGGCGGACTGACGCTCGTACTGCGCGATGAGACCTTCATCAAGTGGAAGCCGACCCTGCTGTACTGGGCGATTGCCGCTGGCATGGGCGGCGCGGCGCTGTTTGGGCGAAACGCGATCCGGCTGATGCTGGCCGGACA
>JAISSL010000016.1 GCA_031273145.1 Zoogloeaceae bacterium
CGCTTTATGTCGGCGGCTCCGCGAAACGAGGATGGCACGACTAAAACCTCTGCGGCACACGCAGCGATTTTTGGCGGCATTGGCGAAATCAAGACGGAAGAAGAGATGCGTCCGGTTTATGCCGCCGCGCGTAAGTTAGCCGAAGCGCGTTCTCCGGGCTACCCTTGGATTCGCCGCCTGACGGCGATACATGACGCGGACCTTGGTCTCATTGATGCCGCTACACAAGCGGCGCAATTAGTCGCGGCTGCCAAGGAAGGCGACATGAAAGACTGTCGAACAGCATATGGCTTGTTTATGGCACGCACCCGCTCATTGGGAGTGATGGAAACGCTGAAACTGCCGCCTTCTGTGCTGCCCAGCGGAGTGTGGAGCTACAATTTCGCTGGCATGATCGAAGACTTTGTTGAGGAAGAACTGGAAAAACTTTCCCCGGAGTTGCAGGAAGAAGGGAACAAACTCCTCGTCGCGCTCAAACGCGCCCACTACGAAAACGGGCGAGCCTGCATGGAGCGTTATTTTGAAACGGGCAGTGGACATCCTTACGATGCCTGCGCGCATATGTATTCCATGCTGTGCAACAATCTGGCCATCATTTATACAAACGATGGCAGATATCAGGATTCCATTGACCTGCATCAGCGCGGCATTGCCGCCAGCCCGTTTGCCGAGCACTATCACGGCATTTTCGTTGTCCGGCAAAGGACGAAAGACTATGCTGGAATCGTTGAGGCTTCGGAGCAACTCTGGCATTTTGCCGCTGAATATGGCTACAGTCGGCATGATCCCAATTACTACATCATCACAGCGGTGCGCGCCCTGAACATGCTTGACCGCAGACATGAAGTTCCGATCTGGCTTGAACGTTTGGTATCGTGGCAACGGGAAGAAGGTCTGGACGAAAATCACCTGCCCTCCGATGCGTTGGATGCGCGCCTTAACTGCATACTCTTCATGTTGCAATCAGATGATGCTTGGGCATTGTGGAAATCTCTGGAATCCCAGGCTCGCGCCAGCACGAATGTTTCTGTCCTCACAAGTGTGGGCGACATCATGCAGCATTTCGATCACCGGGAGGAGGCCACCGCGTTTTTTGAACGCGCCTTGGCGGCCAACCGGGAAAGCGATTCCTTTGACAAGGTGCTGGAAGAAAACATTACACGGACATTTGCACGTTGGCGCGAAGAGGCTGAAGCAGCCCAACGCCCCTCAAAATCTGCCAAAAAATGGTGGGAAGTCTGGAAGTAGTCGCCATGACCAAAAAGCCCGCCTATGCGCCGCGCAACGCCTTGAATGCCGATGCGTTAAAAGCGGGCATTGCCGCCCGCAGTCAGGCGCGTCAGGATACGCCGGAGATCTCCGCCTGGTTGCTGAACCATTTTTATCGCCATCTGGTCGCCAACTTTGAACCGGCGCGGCGGATTGAAACGCTCGACGAGGCCAGAGCCGCGCTCTCCCCCGCGTCCCTGCCAAAATGGGTGGCGGCGCGGCTTCCCGGTTCCCGGAAAATCGCCGGGGAACGCGCGGCAACGCCGCAAGTCCCCATCGTCTGGATTGACCCCGCCGCCCCGCCACTCCTGATGCTGGAACAGCGGTTGCTCGAATTTCTCAACGCGCGCAAGGGAACCGCGCTGGAAGGCAAACTTGAGCGCATCAATTGCCCGCAGGCGTTGGCGCTCTGGGAAAAGGAACACGCCGAAATCGCGCTGCGGATTGAACGCGGCTGGCGGCAAAGTCAACCGGAAGCATTGCGTCCGGTCTGCGCGACGCCCAACGGCGCTTTCGTGGAATTCCTGCCGGATAGCCCCCTGTTACGCGCCGAAATGGCTTTTGAAACCTACATCATGCGGCATTGTCTGGGGCAGTTTGCCGACCGGCGCGCGCTCACCGGCGGTTACGGCGAATCCTATGCCGAAGCCATCGAACAGAAGCAACTGCGCCTGTTGAGCTTTCGGGATGTCGCGGGTCAGCCGCACATCACCATCGGCGCGGCGGTTCGGGAAGATGGAAAGGTCACTGTCGAGCAGGTCAAGGGCAAACAAAACCGACCGCCAATCGAACGCTACATCGAAGATGTGCTGATCTGCCTCAACGCGCTGGAGACGGACGAAGAAACGCCCGACGACTGCATCGCCATCGGCATCGTCCGCACGCCGAAGGGCTGGCAACGCATGGAACAGGTGACCCATGCCGCCACGCAAACGCGGCTGGTCGCCCGCCATCCGCAGCTTTTTTACCGCCTGTCCGCGCCGACGCCGATGGTGGAATGGCTGATCGCCGCGCTTCAGCCGGGATTGTTTTCGGAACGAAAACCGCAAGCCGCTTCGGTTCGCTACGCCATCCGGGAGATGCGGGAATCGCGCGAAACCGCGCCGGGTCAATCGGCAACGGGAAAACCGCTCGTCGTCGAAGAAATCCCCTGGCCGGGGATGGAGGCAGGAGAAGCAGAGGCCATCCTTCCTGTGCGACTAAAAGCGCGCGGATTTTTTTAGGAGGCTTGCTTGTCCCAACTTTTTCTGCTGATCGGCATCGTCTGGTTCTGCTACGAGTTGTGGCGGATATTTTGCCCAGCCCCGCCTCCCCGGTTCAGCCCGTGGAAAAACTGGGCGCTGGCTCTGGCGCAGCCGATGGTGGATGCCGTAAAAATGACCGGATTTTTCGAGGCCAATACGGAAGACATGACCGAGCATACACGCGCATTGTTCCGCACCTCGTTTTTGCATCAGATGGGGTTGCGTACCGATACCAGCAATGAATACGTGCAGCAGTATCTTGCGCGTACCTTTGAGCTGCAATGGTTCCGCATTGATCTGCAAAAACTGATGCCGACCGACGACCCGCGCGCCGCCCTGGCGTTTGCCTGTGTCCGCACCGCATTCTTTACCCGCAACGCAATGAACATGAAATGGCTCGATGTCGAAACCGCATGGCGCGTGTTGCTGCAAAACGCCCGACGCGCGCAGGAGTGTTTTACAGGCTGGGAAGATTTCGGACGCGCCTACATCATTGGCCGTCGACAATGGGTGATGGCGCTTCGCGCCGACGCGCTGGGCAGCACGTTTGAGGAAATTCACCTGAGCCAGTTACTCGCGCCCCCAAAAGGCGCATGGTCTGCCCTCGTGTGGCCGAAGCTGCGGGATTCCGGGCAGTAGTTGTTTTCCATTTTCGCCAGGGGCTGTAGTTTCTCCCCGCCATTCATGCGGGGAGAAGCGCAAGCCCCGTGTTCAATTCTTCTAATTCCCAGACATCATGCTCTGCGGGTCTCGGCGAACAGTACTGACGACTAACCTGAAATAGCCATCCTGCCCACGAGAAATGGCAAGGCTCATGAGCCTGTCCGGGAGAAGCCAGTCTTGCAGGCCGGGGAAAACCGACTCCATCGTATCGCCGTATAGCTTGCGGTACTTTGCCTCTATCTCGGCATGTTTCTGGGTAATGTACTTTTGTATTTCCGGCGCATCTCCTTCCAGTATTGCTTCGATGAAGATCAATTTGCCGTCCTTGAAAAGCAGTTTCAGTTCACCGCCGTCCATGCCCAGAACCCGCCCTTCATACAAGCGGCGCAGCTTGCCTTTTTCCGAGGTATCCTCTTCGGACTGCTTCAGCTTGTTCTGCTGGATGACCTTTTGGGCTTCCGCCACAGTCATGCCCAAGTCAAAACCTTCAAGCTTCTCCGCAGCATGAGCCAGAGAGAAACCGAGCGCCAGCATGAGCGCCGCCAAAAAACCAACCATCCGTTTCATTGCCAACTCCTTTTGTGTCATGTATGAAAAGAAAGGGTGGGATTATAGCCGAGCGCCAGCATAAACATTGCCCAAAATATGTAATTCCGCTTCATTGCCAACTCCTTTTCGCGCAGCCTTTCGACTTCCGCCCTCAATCAGACGGGAATTCCTCAGGGCGGGCAGGCGGCAACAGCATTTCATCCGCCCGAATCACCGGCGGAAAAACGGAAACCGGACGGGTTTTCGGCTTTCTGGGCGCAAAAATATCGGCAGGGTCAAAATCCAGTTCCAGAGGTTCTTCCGGTTCCGGTTCTGGTTCCGGCAGTTTGACCGGGATGTTTTCCGTGTAGTACAGGTCGCCCTCTGCGTGGGCAATGCCTGAAGGCACTCCAGGAAAGGATTCGGGCACATCCTTCAGCGCCGTTTTCATGAAGGAAATCCAGATCGGCAACGCGGCAAAGCCGCCAGTTTCCCGCATCCCCAGTTTTTTGGGTTTGTCGAAGCCAAGCCAGGCACAACCGACAATCGTCCTCTGAAAGCCACAGAACCAGGCATC
>JAISSL010000047.1 GCA_031273145.1 Zoogloeaceae bacterium
TTGCGTCGACTTGGCACAGTATTACATCATCTCCTTCATGCGAAAACCCTTGTTCCTACTGGATTCCCGCCTACGCGGGAATGACGGATGGGGAGACGCAAGAGCACTGAATTCCCGCCAGCGCGGAAATGACTTTTGCCGGGACGCAGGTTGCGTCCCCTACGAAATATCAATGCGCGGGGCATCTTTCGAGGCGCGGGGCGGTTGATTCAATGCGCGGGCGGTTGAATTTGTTTGTAGGGGCGGCGGATGCCGTCTGCCAAGACCTGCCGCCCGCAATACTGGCGGTTTTTCAATCGCCGTCTGCCAAGACCCGTCTGCAAGACTCAGCAGATTCTTGGAAGCTGGTCGCCGGAGAGCCAATCTACCATGCGGCGACCGCCCAGGCGGGTTCGCATTTCCACGAAACAGCGCGTATCTGCAACGACTTCTCCGATTCGCGCCGCGTTCTTCCCTAGCGGATGTGCGTGTAAAACCGCGAGCGCGGCATCACTCGATTCTGGCGGGCAGATGATGACGAGCTTGCCCTCATTGGCAAGGTAGAGAAAATCCAGTCCCAGAAATTCACAGGCGGCAGAAACGGCAGGCAGTACCGGAATGGCGGCTTCATCCAGTAGCATTCCCACCCCGGATTGGTGGGCAATTTCATTGACCGTCGCGCCCAATCCGCCGCGCGTTGGGTCGCGCAGCACATGCAGGGGAATTCCCGTCGCAAGCAGGGCGGCAATCAGACCGTGCAGGGAAGCCGTGTCGGATACCACGGAAGAAGCAAATCCCATCCCGGCTTCAAGCCCTTCAAGACCGGCGCGCGCGTTCATGATAGCCATGCCGTGATCGCCCAGCGTGCCGGAAATCAGCACCGCGTCGCCGGGCCTTGCGCCCGCGCCCCCAATGGATAAACCCTCTGCCAATGCGCCCGCGCCGGTCGTGGCGATAAAAACGCCATCGCCCTTGCCTTTTTCCACCACCTTGGTATCTCCGGTGACGATGGAAATGCCCGCTTCCCGCGCCGCTTCTGCCATGCTTTTTGCAATCCGGTCGAGGCAGGCAAGCGGAAATCCTTCTTCCAGAATGAAGGCGGCGGCAAGCCAAAGCGGACGCGCTCCCATGACCGCAACGTCATTGATCGTGCCATGCACGGCAAGGGAACCGATGTCGCCGCCGGGAAAAAAGAGGGGCGATACCACATGCGCGTCGGTTGCCAGCACCAGACGCTCATTGGGCATCAAAGCGGGCAAGACCGCGCCATCGTCGCCAGCCGCCAGCCATTCATTATTGAAATGAGGGGCGAAAATCTCCCCGACCAGTTGCGCCGTTGCCCTGCCGCCCGCGCCGTGGATGAGTTCAACCCGTCCCGCTGCCTTATCCAGTGATTTGGGGTGTTTTCGATTCATAGTGACGCAATCAGCAGAGATGGCAAACGCCTAACGTACAAGAACAATTGAGCGCATAATGCCTAAAGTATAACACTTTCACGCGCCAGCACGGAAGCGACTGCAAGGCCAGAGCATAACAGTCCTCCCTTCGTCATTCCCGCCTAAACCGCCTGCCGTTCGGCGCGGGCGACTACGGCGACATGCACTTCTTTCGCGCCGTGTCGCTTCAATATCCGCGCCGCTTCTTTGCAGGTTGCGCCGGTTGTAAGCACGTCGTCGACAAGGAGCAGGGTTTGCCCGGAAAAATCGCGGGAACAGGCAAAGGCACCGCGCAGGTTTTTCTGGCGCGTCTTTAAGGAAAGCCCCGTTTGCGGCGGGGTTGGGCGCGTTTTTTCCAGACTTTCGCAATCCAGCGGCAAATTCCGCGTTTTGGCAAGCGCGCGCGCAATTTCCAGTGCCTGATTGTAGCCGCGTTCCCCAATCCGGTCGGCATGGAGCGGCAGCGGCAGCACGCAATCTACCGCAATGTCAGCGGTCAAAATCGCCAGATACCGCCCCCAGGCATCGGCCAAGGCCAACTGCGCGTGATACTTCAAGGCATGAACCAGATGATCCAGCGGAAAGGCATAGCGGTAAAGCGCATGAACCCGCGCAAAATCGGGCGGCTGGCGCAGACACGCGCCACAGCGCTCGCCATGCGTGGTCGCGTCCAAGCAAATCGGGCAGCATTCTCTGGGGAGTTTCGGCAAATCGGCCAGGCAACCGGCGCATAACACGCCATCCCCCAAAGGCGCGTGGCAGGAAGCCCCGCAAAGCAGGCAGATGGGCGGCAAAAGCGCATCCAGCGCCCGTCCGGGCAGGGCGCTCAGGCTTGCCAGGGAAGGCAAGGAGATAATTGACTTCGCGCTAGAGTTCATTGAAGATACGTTGCTTCTTGTCAGTGATTCCTCATTCTATGTCACAAGTCGTTCCCGAAACTACGGCATCCATCCAGATGGATGCCAGCCATCCTGTCTGGAAGGCGGAAGAGATTCTCGCCCTCTATGAATTGCCGTTCATGGATCTGCTCTGGCGGGCGCATGAAACGCACCGGCAGCATTTCGACGCCAATGTCATTCAGCGGTCGACCCTGCTTTCCATCAAGACGGGCGGCTGTTCCGAAGATTGCGGCTATTGCGCCCAATCGGCGCGGTATGAAACCAGTCTGGAACGCGAGCGGTTAATGCCGTTGGACGACGTGCTGACCGCCGCCCGCGCCGCGAAGGAAAAAGGCGCGTCCCGTTTTTGCATGGGCGCGGCCTGGAAAAGCCCGAAAGAGGCCGATCTTGACAAGGTGCTGGAGATGGTGCGCGGCGTCAAGGCTTTGGGCATGGAAGCCTGCGTCACCCTGGGCATGTTGCAGGCCGGGCAGGCGGAAAAACTGAAAGCAGCCGGACTGGACTATTACAACCACAATCTCGATACCGCCCGGGAATTCTACGCGCAGGTAGTCCAAAGCCATACCCACGAAGAACGCTTGGATACCCTTCATGCCGCGCAACAGGCGGGATTGAACCTCTGCGCGGGCGGCATTATCGGGATGGGTGAATCGCGCAAAAACCGCGCCGCGCTGCTTTCCGAACTCGCCTGTCTGCCCAAGCCCCCGGAATCCGTACCGATCAACCATCTGGTGCCAATTCCCGGTACGCCAATGGGAGAACTGCCGCCGCTCGACCCGTTTGAATTCATCCGCACGATTGCGGCGGCGCGTATCGTCATGCCGACTTCCTGGGTGCGCCTTTCGGCCGGACGCATGGAAATGAGCGACGAATTGCAGGCGCTTTGCTTTTTCGCGGGCGCGAATTCCATCTTTTACGGAGAAGCCTTGCTAACCACGGGAAACGCGGATGTCAGCCGGGATGACGCCCTCTTTACAAGGCTCGGCTTGAAGGCGATTTAATGGGTTCTTCCGATAGAATGGATTTTTCCGGCGGGATTGACCGCGCCGCTCT
>JAISSL010000082.1 GCA_031273145.1 Zoogloeaceae bacterium
GAAATACCAGCTCACCGAACTGCCCAACGGCGGCTATCGTCAGCGTACCCGCCGCAATGTGGAAGACAGCGATGGCACGTTGATCGTCAATCTGGGCGAACTGGATGGTGGAACATTGGCAACCCAAACCTTTGCCCAACAGGCGGGAAAACCGCATCTCGTCGTCCAGCTTGACGATGAGGTTACGGCAGTTGCCGCCGCCCGCGTGCGTCGAATGTCCGAACTGTTCGCCGCCAATGTGCTTGCATGGCTGCGAGCGCGCGCCATCAAAACGCTGAATGTCGCAGGTCCATGCGAAAGCAAACGTCCAGGTATCTACCGCCTGACCGGAGAATTGCTGTATGTCATTGATGTCATGCTCTATCAGTCATGATGCCTGGGCATGGCGTCTATGATGTCTCCGAACATGTGTCTACCATGTCCCCGGTCTGAACAGTGGGAGAGGGTGCCCCGAAGGGGCGGGAGAGGGCAAAAATGTACACAGCTAAACCAAAACCGCTCTAAACCTGCCGCAAGTGCGCGGCGAGAGCGGCATCCATCGTGGCGGCGTGCTGAATGAACCAGTCTTCCAGTTCTCTGGCGACAATGCGTCCCAGGCCGGGATTGTTCTGTCGCGTCATGGCAAGCACTTTTTCCAGCGAATCCAGCACCCGCGCGTGTTCATCCACATGGCAGAGCATCGGCGGAAAACCGCTCATCTCCATCCATGCCTTTTCCTGCGCGAAATGCTGCCCGGTATGGGCAAGCAGTTCTTCCAGCGCTTCGACGACTTCTTCCGGTTTTACACGCGATAACCTATCCACGAGAGCTACGAACTCACGATGGGTTTCATCCATTTGGGCATGATCCTGCGCGTAATGTTCTTTCCATTCCATGATGGTTTTGGGGAATTGGGGTAAGGAGAAAATCCGGCAAAAAAACGGCGTCCCAGCCATCAGGACGCCGTTTTTATCACGCGGAGACGCGGTTCTTACAGGCGCTCGTAGATCGTGGCGATGCCCTGACCGCCGCCGATACACATGGTGGCAAGGCCGTAACGCTTTCCAGTGCGCTGCATTTCGTGCAGGAGTTTGGTGATAATCACGCTGCCCGTCGCGGAAACCGGATGCCCCAGCGCGATTGCGCCGCCGTTGGGGTTGGTCTTGGCATGGTCAAGGCCAAGTCCCTTGGCAACCGTAATGGCTTGCGCGGCAAACGCTTCGTTCCCTTCGATGACATCAATCTGGTCGAGCGTGAGACCCGCGCGTTGCAGCGCCAGCTTGGAGGCGGGAATCGGGCCTTCGCCCATCACGTCGTTGGGAACCCCGGCAATGGCGTAGGAAACAAGCCGCGCCATCGGCTTATACCCCGCAGCGGAAGCCTTGGCAGCATCCGCCAGCACCAGAAAAGCGGCAGCGTCATTAAGGGTGGAAGCGTTGCCGGCGGTCACGGTGCCGCCTTCTTTCTTGAAGGCGGGCTTCATCTTCGCCAGAGTTTCCAGCGTGGTATCAGCCTTGACCTGCTCGTCGGAGTCGAATACCACGTCGCCCTTGCGGCTTTTCAGGGTGATCGGCACGATCTGATCCTTGAAATAGCCCGCCTTCACGGCGGCAGCGGCGCGTTTTTGCGATTCAACCGCGTAGGCGTCCTGCTCTTCGCGGCTGATGCCCCACTTGACTGCCAGATTTTCCGCCGTCATGCCCATGTGGCCGACGCCGAAGGGATCGGTAATGACGGAAACCATGCTGTCAAGCGCCTTGACATCGCCCATCCGCGCCCCGTTTCTAAGCGCGGGCAGAAGATAGGCGGCGCGGGTCATGCTCTCGATCCCGCCCGCCAGCGCGAATTCGGCATCGCCCAGCATGATGGCCTGCGCGGAAGAAATTACCGCCTGCATGGCGGAGCCGCAAAGGCGATTGACCGAAAACGCGATGGAATCCATCGCCAGGCCGCCCTGAATGGTGGCGACGCGGGCGACATAGGGATAACGGGCTTCGGTCGGCATGATGTTGCCGAGCGCGGCGAAGGAAATCTGTTTGGGGTCAACCTTGGAACGGGCGATGGTTTCCTTGATGACGAGCGTACCAAGGTCAATGGGTTCCAGGTCTTTCAGGGAGCCTCCGAACGCGCCAATGGCGGAACGGGCGGCAGCAAGTACAACAATGTCTTTCAGCATGGGATGGGTTTCCTTAATGTTATTAGCCGACCACTTTGGCAAGCCACGACAAAAGCAACAACAAACACCACAGCAGGGTAACTCGCCAGATCAAACCCAGGGCGCTTTGCATGGAATCAGCGTCGGCTGTTTCGCTCGTGCCGGGGGTATTGGGTGAGGCCATTTGTTTTTGCGGATTCAATTGGATACCGAGCGCGCCAGCGCCGCTGGCGATCACGATACCAAGCTCATTATTATACCAGCTAGTAGCCTGATTGCGCCAGCAGAAAACGGCATCCTCGAAATTTCCTGCGAATGCGAAGGCGGCAGCCGTTGCGCGGGCGGGCAACCATTCCAGATAGTAAAATGCTTCGGAGGCAAAGCGACCGAAATTTTCATGTTCGCGCCATGCTTCGCAAAGCAGGTGCGAGACGCGATACAAAACTGCGCCGAGCGGCCCCGGCAGAAGGACGAACCAGAAAATGACCGCGAAGATATGCCGGTGCGACGTAACAAACGCGCTTTCAATGGCAAGCTGGGCGATTTCTCCGGGCTTCATGTGTTCCGGGAGTGCCTCGCCTCTCCATTCGGAGAGCAGGGCACGGGCGCGTTCCACGTCGTCCAGACGTAGCGCCATCTGGATGTCCGTATAAAAATGGCTGAACTGGCGAAAACCCATGCAGAGGTAGAGCGCCAGAATGTTGAGCGCCAGCGCCGGGATGGGATTATCCAGGCACACAAGGTAGATAATAATGAAGGGCAAAAGTGACAGGAACAGGGCAAGGAGCGTAGCGGCAAGCCCCTGGTTGTAGCTGCCTGCGTTGAAATGGCGTTCCAGCCATTCCGCCCCGGTCGAGACAGGCCGCACGATCCAGCGCGCGTAATGCAATGGAAGGCGTTGTTCCAGAAGCAGGGCGAGAATCAGGGAAAACAGGGTCATTGCCTACGAAAGATAAAAAGGACGCAAACCCGTATGATAGCCTGTGTCTTGCCTTTGGTAATGGTTTTTTTGTCTTGCCCTGGAATAGCGCGATGACCGCTGAGTCGGGTGACGGGGTAGCACGAATCTCTTCCTTTTCTGGACGCAACAAAATATTGACCTTGCCGTTCCATCATGGCTGTTTTGCGTTCAGAATTTTTTGAAGAAAGCTGCGGACAATCTGTCTTGGGTTCTCTGCCGCGTTCGGACAGAGTTCGGTGTGTCTCTCGTACCTAGAAGATGATTCTCTTCCGGTAGAGTTTTTCCAGCGCCGGGAAGACGAGTCTGCTTGCATCCCTCCTTGTCCGATGTTTGCCGCAAAACCGACATATTCCGCAACGGCTTCTCCCGACTTCCGCTCGATCAGCGCGAGCCTGCCACGCGCAACCCAATGAGCGCGGTCTTCAAGGGTAGAAATGTCCTCAATCGAAAGCGCATATTTTGTGCTGGGCGGCGCGTCAATCGGAAGATCGAAACATGCCTGCTCCGAAGCGTCTTTATATACCGTCGCATCCAGGTAATACGGCTTCCCAGACCTACGCCGATCCTCAAATGTTGGAGATTCATTGAGTACCCGTGCGCCTAACCCGGCCTGCTCCCAAAAAGCCTTGCTGGCGCGCTGGAGATATTTTCCCTTGCTGGTCTCAATGAAAAATTTTTGCTCTACTGCTGCGGAGGGTGGAAACGCAAACCATGCCGTATACAGCGTATCGTAGTCATCCCAGGGAATGCTGTATCCGTACTGGATTTCCCTGACCATATTGATACTATCCCGCCAGTTTTCTTTGTAATGTAACATGCGATATTTAAGGATTTCGGCTGACGCGGTTTCCCTTGGCGCTGTCTTTAGCAATGGCAGGGGCGCATCTCCTCTACGGAGAATCAGGATTTTGTTGTCTTCGCCCAACGTGATGCCAGGTTTGATGGAAAGCCGCTCGTCCTGCTCGCAGGCGGTTTTCAGATAAGCATGCGCTTTCTGAGCCAGAGATTCCCGAACCTGCGCGGCATTGGAATTGATTTGATTTTCTGTCTCCCGTCCTGCCTGACCCATCGAACCAATAACTGCTAATACTGCGAATACTGGAAGCGCTATTGGAGCCATCACCACTGCTATCAAGGTTTGGTTTTCTCTATCGCCGAGAAAAGCACAGCCACTCAGGTTCGTGGCGAGCAGAACCACGATAAGCCACTTCCGGCAGGACGAGAAAAAATCCGTCAGGGCGCGTTTCATTTTTTGAGCCTGTTCCATCAGGGCGTGTCAATGCCTCATTGTAATTGGAAAAAACTAAAAACAGTAGCTACTCTGCCATTCCTGCGTAGTTCCCGCCTTCGCAGGGATGGCAGGGAATGACGGAGTGGATTCCGCGACTTCGCGCGGAATGACGGGGTGGGTGCTGTTACGCTGAATTCCCGCCTACGTGGAAATGACTGAGGGAAGATGCAAAGGCAGGACACGGGTGGCATGTCTTGCGGGCGGCAGGTTGCCGCCCCTACGGGCAAATTCAACGTTACCGCGCATCGAAAAGAGACATCACGCATTAAAACGCCTGTAGGGGACGCAACCTGCGTCCCGTTACAGGTCTGGATTTCCAAATGACGAGGGGAGACGCAAAAGCACTGGATTCCTGCCTTCTTTCAATGCGGAGGTGGGTGGGCAAGCGCCAACCAGGCTTCTGAAGTTGGGTTTTTCAGCAGGGTTTGCGCGAAGGTCAAGGCCGATTCGAGGTGGTTTTGCGCCGCAGTGGAAAGCCCTTCTCGAATACTAAAATCTTCGCCCTTCAAGCACAGCGCGAAGGAAGGGCAGGGCGGTTTGTGAGAAAACTGTTCAAAAACCGCCAGTACGGATTCGGGGGGCATGGCGTGGGTGGTATGCCACGGTTGTTTGAGGGGAGAAAGGGGGAAGAAGGAGAAAGGAGCAGCGGTATTCTCGCCCGCGTCGACATAAAGCGCCAGAGTTTTGCCTTCAAGGTTGAGGGCATGGTCAATCTGCAACTGAAAATCTTCAACCCATAGAAATCGTTCGGCAATCCCCATTGAGGAAGCCCATGCCTCCAAGCGTTGCAGGAGACATGGACCCAATGCGTCATCGCCCCGGCTGGGATTGCCCCAGGCCGTCAGGAGCGCCTCAGGCATACATTTCCGAGGTGTGGAATTCGCCGTTGGAATTGCGGGAAAGGATGGAAAGGCGCGTGCCTTCCGCGTCGAGGAGTTCCACTTGCAGCGGCATTTTACCGAGGGCGTGCGTGGCGCAGGACAGGCAGGGGTCGTAGGCGCGAATGGCGCATTCGATGTGGTTGAGCAAGCCTTCGGAAATGACGCGGCGATCCAGATGCTGCATGGCAACGGAACGGATGGCGGTATTCATGGCCTGATTGTTGTGCGTCGTCGACACAATCAGATTGCACATGGTCACCTGGTCATCCTCGTTGACCTTATAGTGGTGGATGAGCACGCCACGCGGCGCTTCAATGACGCCAATACCCTCTTCCTGACGTTCGCCTTTGACCGTCAAATCCTTGCCCAGGATGTCCGGGTCGTCCAGCAATTCCTGAATGACTTCCAGCCCATGCAGGACTTCGATGATTCTCGCCCAGTGATAGCTCAACGTGGAATGCACGGGCTGCCCGTTGCCAATCGCCAGCATGGTTTTACGCGCGGCTTCCGCCAGCGGCGAGGGGATGAAATCGCAGGTTTGCAGGCGGGCAAGCGGGCCTACCTTATACCAGCCCTTTTCAGGCCCCAATTCCGCAATGTAGGGGAATTTCATGTAACTCCAGGGCTTGACTTCTTCCCGCAGCACCTGCGCGTAGGTTTCATAGTTGAAGCGGTCGAAAATGGGTTGCCCCTTGGCATCCTTGACGCGCAAATCGCCGTGGTAGATGTCCAGAGCGCCATCCGCGCGCACCATGCCCATCATGTTGGATTCAAACAGGCCAAAACTGTTGTAGAAAGCGGGGTTTTCTTCATGGAAACGCTGCATAAGCGCAACGCCGCCTTGCGCCCACTCGATCAATTGCGGGAGATTTTTCTTCAGCTCGTCGCGCGCTTCCGCAGTCAGGGCTTTGTTCACCCCGCCCGGAATCGCGCCAGTGCCGTGAATGCGTTTACCAGACACATGCTGGATGACTTCCTGTCCATACTTACGCAGGAGAATGCCCTGTTTGGCAATGTCGGGATACTGCATGGCGACGCCGACAATGTTGCGCTGGGTGGCCTCGCTGTCGAACCCCAGCAACAAATCCGGCGAAGCCAGATGATAGAAGTGCACGGCGTTGGACTGAACCAGTTGTCCATAGTGCATGAGGCGGCGGAGTTTTTCCGCCGTCGGCGTCAGTTGTTTAGCGCCCACGATGACATCCATCGCCTTGCAGGCCGCCAGATGGTGACTGACCGGACAAATGCCGCACAGGCGCTCCACCGTGACCGGAACCTCCCAATAGGGACGCCCCTTGATGAGCACCTCGAACCCTCGGAACTCGACGATGTGCAAACGCACCTGATGGATTCTGTTCTGCTCATCCAGCAGCAGGGTGACTTTTCCGTGCCCTTCGACACGAGAGACAGGATCAATGGCGATACGGCGCAGGCCCTGAGTCGTTTTGGCGTTTTCAAGTTCAAACATGTTTTCTCCAAAATCGTTCGAGCTAATCAAACCGCATTTGCGGATAGTCCAGACGCGGGGTACGGCCAGCAACCAGGTCCGTCAGAAACTTGAAAATCGCGTCTCCCGATGGCGGACAACCCGGAATGAAATAGTCAACAAACACAACTTCGTTGATGGGATGAACCTTGTCGAGCAGCAAGGGCAATTCAACATCGTTCGGAATGGTGTTGCTGACGACGCCCAACTGTTCAAAATAGGCTTCCCGCAGGACTTCGCGGACATCCAGCCCGTTGCGTAAGGCGGGAAGCCCGCCATTGACGGCGCAAGCACCCAGCGCAATCAAGGTGCGGCAATTGTTGCGAAATTCGCGCAGGACGTGGACGTTTTCGGAATTGCAGACGCCGCCCTCAATGAGGCCGATGTCGCAAGGGCCGCAATGCTTGATGTCGGTAAGGGGGGAACGGTCGAATTCCACCAGTTCGAACAGGTCGAGCAGGTTTTCGTCCATATCCAGAAACGACATATGACAACCGAAACAACCCGACAAGGAAACGGTTGCCACGCGCAGCTTCCGTTCGGGAGGTTCTTGTAGACTGAGCATGTTAGGTCTCCCTCGTTGTCAGAAATTCGGTTTGGGAACTGATGGGCAACTCGTCATAGCGACGTTCGCCGATCGGGATGGCATAGCCACGGCGTTTGGGCAGGATGGCTCCAACGGGGCAGACTCTGGCGGCCTTGTCGCTCATGGCAAAGTCGCTGTCTCCCAGCTTGCCTGAAGGGGTATTGATGACGACGTGCGAAGCCATGCCTCTGCCGGAAAGGGCGAAAATGTTTTTCTTGTCGACTTCGCCACTCGCCTGGACACACAGGCCGCAGGTGATGCAGCGGTTCATGTCCAGAAAGGCTTCCGGGTGAGAAGCGTCTATGGTGCGCTTGGGGAAGAAATGATTGAAGTGGGGGGTCATCATTTCCAGATCATAGGCCAGCGCCTGAAGCTGGCAATTGCCGCTCTTTTCGCAACCGGGGCAAAAATGGTTGCCACTGACAAAGAGCATTTGCAACATGAGCCGACGCTTGTTGTTCAGCTCCGGCGTGTTGTTTGCGACTTCAATGCCAGAGTTCGCCAGGGTGGTGCAGGCAGAGACGTGTCGGCCATTGATGATGACGGTACACAGCTTGCAATTGCCGTTGGGCTTGAGACCCGGATAGAAGCAAAGGTGTGGAATGAAAATGCCCGCTGCGAGCGCCGCCTGAAGCACATTCTGACCCGGCTCGAAGGGAATGGGCATTCCGTCAATGATGAAGGTGTTTTCCATGTTCATGACTCCGTTCCTAAATGGGCGCTAACGTCATCCCGTTCCATGATTTCACGCGCGGACGCCAGGGCATCATCCAGATCAAAGGCAGGTTCAAAGTCCTTGTGTTTGAGCCGCCGGTCGTAAGAGGGGCGGAACTTCTGAAGGGTGTCATAGACGGGACGCCCGGCGCTTTGTCCAAGGCCGCAATGGCTGGTGGTTCGCAAGAGCTGGTGCACGCGGGATAACTCATTCATTTCATAGTGTGTGCCCTTGCCGCTGGCGATCTTGTCGAGGATGTCGCTCATCAGCGTAGTGCCCACGCGGCACGGCGTGCAGAAGCCGCAGCTTTCATGCTTGAAGAAGTGCATGAAGTTTCTGGCCACTTCAAACATGTCGCGGTTGTTACCGAATATCATGAACGCGCCTGAGGTGGGCACATCTTCAAAGGCGATTTTTCGACCGAATTCATGCCGCGCAAGACACGTCCCCGAAGCGCCGCCGACCTGCACCGCCATGGCGTTGCGCGCGCCGCAGTCTTCAAGAATCTTGTCAATACGCACGCCGAACGTGTATTCATAGATGCCGGGGCGGTCGCAATCCCCGGCGATGGAGAGGAGTTTTGTCCCCGTGGAAAGGTTCGTCCCCATCCCGTGATACCAGGCGCCGCCGTTTTGGGCGATCAGCGTCGTCTGAGCCATGGTTTCGACGTTGTTCACGACGGTGGGTTGCCCCAGATAGCCGTGGGTAGCGGGGAACGGCGGGCGGATTCGGGGTCTGCCGGGTTTGCCTTCAAGCGACTCGATGAGCGCGGTTTCTTCCCCGCAGACATAAGCGCCTGCGCCCATGTGAATTTCGATGTCGAAGTCAAAACCCTTCTGCCCCAGAATGTCCTTGCCCAGCAGGTTGGCCTTGCGCCGGGCATCGCATATGGCGTGCAGTTTTTCCAGCATGAAGCGGTATTCGGCGCGCAGATAGACAAGCCCCTTGGAAGCGCCGATGACGTAGCCCGCAATGGTCATCCCCTCAAAGACGCGCTCGGCAAACGAGGCCAGCAACACGCGATCCTTGAAAGTCCCCGGCTCGCCTTCGTCCGCATTGCAGACGACGTAGCGCGTCTCGCCGGGCGCGTTTTTGCACGCTTCCCACTTGACGGCGGTGGTAAAGCCCGCGCCGCCACGACCACGGAATTCGGAGGCTTTCATTTCCGCCAGCATCCCCTCGCGGCCAAGCTCGATGGCACGTTTGAGCGCCTGACTGCTCGCCATTTCCGTCGAGAGCAGCACGTCCCTGCGGAGGATGTTGTCTTCCACGTTGAAAAACTCTGACGGCCATTCCACCAGCGGCGTCTGAGCTTTGATCAGCTCGCAAATCTGGTCAATGCGCTGCGAAGAAAGCTGGGTGACGGGATAGTTGTTGACCAGCAGCGCCGGCCCCTGATCGCACATGCCCGTGCAGGAGGTGGTGTCAATGCTGACGAGGCCATCTGAGGACACCTGCCCCTGATCCAGGGCGAACTTCGACAACATGCGCGAAAGCAGAGCCGTGTTGCCCTGCATCCGATCGGTCACATTGTCGGAGAAGAGGACGCGGTATTTGCCGCGCGGGCTGTCATAGAAGAAGGCATAGAAATCAATGACCGCCTGGATGTGTACGCGCGCCAGGGCAAGGGCTTCGGCGAGGTAGTCCACCGCCCATTCGGGGATGAAATCCAGACGCTCCTGGGTTTCCCGAAGGATTTGCATGAGGTGGTGCGGATTGCGCGCATAGCGATCCAGAATGGGTTCCAACACCCCTCCGACAGAAGAATTGACATGGCTCAAAGCGTACTCCTCCTTTGAAAGCGACCGCTTGTGACAAGTGACGATCTTGGCAAAAACATCCAGTGCGGCAACGCGACGGGTTCATGAATTTTCGAGGCATTCTACACCTATGTCGCATCATTTTGGCAAAAATGTTTCTTCCCGGTTTTTCGGCGAATGCGAGAAGGGAGTCGCCGGGTTGCCAGGGCAATCGCATTGACCCCAATGCGAGCAGGTCGGGCAATGAGGCGCGATAATCTGGAAGGCGGTCGGCGATTTTGCGGTGAGGGCGCAGACTGCATTTGGGGTAGCGGATGCCCTGTTGTCTTGCAGATGGCGATCAAAAATTGAAAGAATGGAATTGTACCGTGTCGAAGGCGTGATATGATGTTTAGTGGCGGGTCTCCCCGCATTGCAGAATGGTGAATCTGGTCAGGTTCGGAAGAAAGCAGCCACAGCCGTTTTATGCAAGTGCCGGGGGTTAGGCTCGCCACCTTATTTTCTTAGGCAGAATCCGCTCGAACTGGAAGAAGGCGCATGAGTTATCAGGTGCTTGCCCGCAAGTGGCGTCCCCGCAATTTTTCGACCCTGGTCGGACAGGAGCATGTCGTCCGCGCCCTGACTCACGCTCTGGATGAGCAACGGCTGCATCATGCCTATCTGTTTACCGGAACGCGCGGCGTCGGCAAGACCACGCTTGCCCGCATTCTCGCCAAAGCCCTGAACTGCGAAGCGGGCATTTCCGCCAAACCGTGCGGCCGTTGCCTTTCCTGCGAAGAGATTGACGCCGGACGCTTCGTCGACTTAATTGAAGTCGACGCGGCCACCAATACCAAGGCCGAAGAAATGCGGGAACTGCTGGAAAAAGCGGTTTATGCGCCGACCAGAGGGCGTTTCAAGGTCTATGTGATTGACGAAGTGCATATGCTCTCAGGCCACGCCTTCAACGCGATGCTGAAGACGCTGGAAGAGCCGCCGGAGCACGTCAAATTCGTGCTGGCGACGACCGATCCGCAAAAAATCCCTGTGACCGTCCTTTCCCGCTGTCTGCAATTCAACCTGAAGCAGATGCCGGTTGCGTCCATCGTCGAGCATCTGGCGCGTATCCTGCAAAGCGAGGATATCGCGCACGAAGGCGAGGCATTGACCGTGATTGCCCGCGCCGCGTCCGGCAGTATGCGCGATGCCTTATCCCTGCTCGATCAGGCAATCGCGCACGGAGACGGCAAGGTGGAAGCCGCCGACGTGCGCGAGATGCTGGGCGCGGTGGATGCCACCCGGCTTCTGGAAATGCTGGAAGCCCTTGCTGGCGCAGATGTCAACCGGATGCTCGCCATCGCGCATGAGATATTGGCGCGTGGACTTTCGGCGGCCAGCGCGTTGCAGGAACTGGCGTTGCTCCTGACACGCCTCCAGTATCTCCAGCTTACGGCAGAGGCTAAAACTGGCGAGGGCGCGGACGCGGAACAGGAAAGGCTGGAAGAACTGGCGCGTCGCTTTACGCCGGAATTCATCCAGCTTGCCTATCAGATTGCCGTGCAGGGACGCGCCGAACTCCCGCTTGCGCCGGATGAACAGAGCGGCCTCGTCATGACGATTTTGCGCCTCTTTGCCTTTGCGCCTTCCAGCAAGGATGCCCAGATTGACACGGTACATAAGCCGGTTGTGGTGGCATCTCCCGCGCCGCCGGAAAAAAAGCCGGATAGTCCGCCTTCTGGTCATGCCTCTCCCGCCCCCTTGCCGGAAGCGGTTTTCGAGCCGACCGGACATAAGGAAGCCGTGGAGGACGGCAACGAATGGCATCGTATTTTCGACGCTTTGCAACTTACGGGCATATCTAGGCAACTGGCGCGCAACTGCGACCTCATCCAGCGGGAAAACGACTTCTGCCTGCTGCACCTGCCACCAGAGCACCAGGCGCTTTTCAACCCGGAATCTAAGGAAAAGCTGCAACAGGCATTGAGCCAGCATTTTGGCATTCCGGTTCGTCTGACCATTGAAATTGCGTCCCCGGAACGGGTAACGCCCGCCCAGCACAAGGCGAAGGAACAGGCAAGGCGGCAGGAAGAGGCCGTGGCCGATATTGAGGCAGACCCGTTCATACAGGAAGCCCGCGAGACGCTGGGCGCAAAGGTGGACAAAAATTCCATTCAACCTCTTTTGTAACTTTGACCATCCAAGGAGAATCCCATGATGAAAGGCGGACTCGCGGGTCTGATGAAACAGGCGCAGGCCATGCAGGAAAACATGATGAAGGCGCAGGCGGAACTTGCCCAGCAGGAAATCGAAGGGCAGGCGGGCGGCGGCATGGTGAAGATCGCCATGACTTGCGGGCATGACGCGCGTCGCGTTTCCATTGACCCTGCCGCGCTGGAAGACAAGGAAATGCTGGAGGACTTGATCGCCGCCGCCATCAACGATGCCATGCGGCAGGCCGAGAAAAAAAGCGCCGAACTCATGGCCGGTTTTACGGCGGGCTTGAATCTTCCGCCCGGCATGAAAATGCCTTTTGGCTAGGCATGAGGCCGCAATGACGCCTCATCCCCTGACGGAACTGATTGAAGCCTTGCGCGTTTTGCCGGGGGTGGGTCCCAAGTCGGCGCAGCGCATGGCGTATCACCTGCTTCAACACGAGCGCCCTGCTGCCGCGCGGCTTTCCAGGGCATTGTACGACGCCCTGGAGACCCTTCGCCATTGCGCGCGCTGCAATGCCTTTTCCGAAATGGAAGTGTGCGACCGTTGCGCTTCCGGCAAGCGTGACGGCACGCAACTCTGTGTGGTGGAAACGCCGGTAGATATGAACCGTATGGAAGAAACCCAAGCCTATCATGGCCTTTATTATGTGCTGATGGGACGCGCTTCGCCGCTGGATGGCATTCCGCCTCAATCGTTGGGAGTGGACAAGCTGCTGGCGCGTGTCCGCGAGGGCGAAGTTACGGAAGTCATTCTGGCGACCAACTATACCAATGAAGGCGAAGCCACCGCGCACTATATTGCGGCGCAACTGGCCGCCAATGCTTCGCCGGAATTGCGGGTTAGCCGTTTGGCGCGTGGCGTGCCGGTCGGCGGCGAACTGGAATTTACCGCGCCGGGGACTCTGGCGCAGGCGCTACGAGAACGCCGCCCGCTAGGGGCGTGATGTCTTGCGTCTTGCGGACGGGTCTTGCAGACGGCAATTGTTTTTAGAAAACATTGCTTAGGCGCAGCTTGCGTCTGCAAGAACCAAGGCGTAGCCTGTATAATGGTTTATACAGGCTAACTGAATAACGCACATGCAGTTGAGTTGGGAGACGATACAGGCGAATGCCCTTGTTTTTTCCAAACCTAATTCTTCATCATTCCAGCGGACGGCTTTCCGCTAACCTTGTACTTCGGAGTCTGCCATGTCATTTCTTTCACGAATTTTCGGTCAGAAAAACAAATCAAACGCAGAGCGCAATGAAGCGGTTGCGTTAACGCTTCAGCCTTTTGTCGAGACACATCCGCCCGAACGTCAGGTTGTTCCGGCTCCTGACGAACTTGTTGCGGCCTATGAAGGCATTCTCCCGGCAAGCCTGCTCGAACTGTGGCGTCGGAAGGGACTTGGCCTGTATGGCAATCTGCAACTCGCCCTGATTGACCCACGGGCGTGGCAACCCGTGCTTGACCGATGGATTATCTCGCCCCCCGGCGCGGTACAACGCATTCCCATTGCGCTGACGTCCTTCGGCACGCTTCTGTACTACCGCAAACTGACAGCGACGGATGAGGATGTGGCCTACATTGATCCGGTGACCAAGGAGACGGATACCCTGGCCTGGAGCCTTGACGATTGCTTCAACGAGTCACTTTGCGAGCAGGATTCGCTTGAGGCTCTCATTTCGCCAGAGCTGGCGCAATCAGCGCGGCAACAATGCGGGGCGCTTGCGCCCGGTGAAGTCTACGAAGTCAATCAGACGTTGTTGCCCATGCAGGTGCTGCGAATCGAAAAGGTCAATGCGCTCGATTTGCACCGCCGCCTTCGTGACGCGGTGGATTCGCCCACGCCGTAGGAATCTTTGGTTTTCCATAGACGAAATGGGAACGCAAGGCGGTCTGCCTGTGTGGCAGATTCACCCCACTTGCCGAGGCTAATCAGGCCGCTCATGTAGTCAGGCTCATGCACCGGAGTGTACATGAGGTGATAGACCGCATAGGCGTTGCCATCGCTTTTTACAAAGCGCGTAAGGTGAACGGTGTCTTTGCCGCAGCACTCGCATGTCGACACGCTTGACGGTTCAAATTCGATCTCAATCATGGGTCTGTGATACCTGATATGCCTAGCGATAGGCTTTACCGAACGGGCAACCGTATTGCTCGCGTATGAATTCACTACTGTGCGGGTGATTGACATCTTCGCTCATGCGTGGCGGAAAGATGCCGCCCTCAAAACTA
>JAISSL010000191.1 GCA_031273145.1 Zoogloeaceae bacterium
TGGGCTGCTGGCGCTACATGGCGCGGCGGTTGTGCCGGTCTCCGCGCTCGGCCTTGCTTCCGGGCAGGTCACGAGCGGGCATCGCTTTGAGGGGAGCCGCGCCCCCATCCGCATCGAACACGCCGATGAGTACGCCAATACTTTGCGGGAGAAGGGCGCGGTCATCGCTTCCTTCGCCGAGCGCCGCGCTGAAATTGTCCGCCAGTTGGCAGAGGCCGCCGCAAAAGCGGGTTCCGACCTGCGCCCGGTAGAGGATGAGGCGCTGCTGAACGAAGTGACCGCGCTGGTTGAGCGCCCCAACGCGCTGATCGGGCAGTTCGACCCGGAGTTTCTGGAAGTGCCGCAGGAATGCCTGATTCTCACCATGAAGGCGAACCAGAAATACTTTCCGCTCTTAAATGCCGCCGGAAAACTGACGCACCGTTTCCTGATTGTCAGCAATCTCACCCCCGCCGATCCCGCCGCCATCATCGGCGGCAACGAGCGCGTGGTACGCCCACGCCTTGCCGATGCCCGCTTCTTTTTCGAGCAGGATCGCAAGAAAACGCTGGAATCGCGCCTTCCGGCGCTGGCGAAGGTCGTCTATCACAACAAGCTCGGTAGCCAACTGGAACGTAGCGAACGGGTCGCCGCCATTGTCTGCGCCATCGTCGGAAAACTGCCGGAAGGTTTTATCCAACAGGAAGAGGCCATACAGGCCGCGCGGCTTGCCAAGGCCGATTTGCTGACGGACATGGTGGGCGAATTCCCCGAACTGCAAGGCATCATGGGGCGCTATTACGCCTTGAGCGATGGCCTGCCCGCAACCGTGGCCAACGCCATTGAAGACCACTACAAACCGCGCTTTGCCGGAGACACCCTGCCGCGTGAAAAAACCGGCAGGGTGGTTGCGCTGGCGGACAAGCTGGAAACTCTGGTGGGACTGTTCAGTATCGGGCAGATACCAACGGGCGACAAAGACCCCTTTGCTCTGCGCCGTCATGCGCTGGGCGTGATTCGGCTATTGACGGATGGCGGGCTGGATGTGCCACTTATCCGTTTGCTCGACCTTGCGGCAACACAATTCAAGGGGACTGCCCCGCAAGGCGAATTGACGGGCAGGCTCATGGCATTCATCTTCGAGCGGCTGGCGGTCAACCTGCGCGACCAGGGCTATTCCGCAAAGGAAGTGGACGCGGTACTCAGTCTCTCCCCGCAACTGCTCTCCGATATTCCCAAACGCTTGCAGGCGGTGCGCGATTTTTTGATTTTACCGGAAGCGGAAGCCTTGGCAGCCGCCAACAAGCGGGTCGGCAACATCCTGAAGAAAAGCGAGGCAGGCGCGGAAGTAAAGCTCAATTGCGCTCTCTTGCAGGAACCAGCTGAAATCGCGCTTTACGAGGCGCTGGAACAGCTCGTGCCGCAGGCGAACGCGGAATTCAGGGCGGGGCATTACAGCCGCTCGCTGCAAACGCTTGCGGCGTTGCGTAACCCGGTGGATATGTTTTTCGACAAGGTTCTGGTCAATGCCGAAGACCCGGCTTTACGCGATAATCGTCTGGCGTTGTTGACCCGGCTTTACGGCGCGATGAACCAGGTAGCCGACCTTGCGCGGCTATCGAACTGAACATTATGGGAGAATTTTCGTCATGAACCTCATCATTCTTGACCGCGATGGCGTCATCAATTTCGATTCGTCTCAATACATCAAGAACGCCGCCGAGTGGAAGCCCATTCCCGGCTCGCTTGAGGCCATTGCGCGGCTCACTCAGTCCGGCTATCGGGTGGTGGTGGCTACCAACCAGTCCGGCTTGCAGCGCGGCCTGTTCGATATGGATACCTTAAACGCCATCCATGAAAAGATGTTGAAGGCTGCGTCAATCGCAGGCGGGCGGATTGACGCAATTTTTTATTGTCCGCATTCGATGGATTCCGGTTGCGCCTGCCGCAAGCCCGCGCCCGGCATGTTGCGCGATATTTCCGAGCGTTTCAATACCGCGCTTGCGGGCGTGCCGGCGGTTGGCGATTCGCGCCGCGATCTGGAAGCCTATGCGGCAGTGGGCTGTCAGCCCATTCTGGTGTTGACCGGCAAGGGAGAAAACACCCACGCGGAAGGCAATTTGCCGCCCGACACGCTGGAATTCTACGACCTTGCCGCCGTGGTGGATTATCTGCTGGATGGCAAGCGGACATGATTTTTGCGCGCAGCGTCCTCTTCTGGCTATTGGTCTCATTGGTCACGATTCTGACGGGCATCACGCTTTGCTGCCTGATTCCTTTTCCGGCTGCCATTCGTTTTTTTGTCCTTCGCCTCTGGCGCAATGCCTTTATGGCGTTTGCCCGTTACTTGGTCGGGTTGAAGGTAGAAGTCAAGGGGCGGGAGAATATTCCCGCTACGCCCACCCTGGTGCTTGCCAAGCACGAATCCATGTGGGAAACCGTGGGTTTGCAGAGCCTCTTTTTTCCGATCGTATTCGTGCTGAAAAAGGAATTGCTGAGAGTTCCCTTTTTTGGTTGGGGACTGTTCGCGTTGCGCTCCATTGCCATTGACCGCAACGCAGGGCGCAAAGCCTTGCAGCAGGTGCTGGCACAGGGGAAGGAGAGGCTTGCGTCCGGCATCTGGATTGTGGTGTTTCCCGAAGGCACGCGCGTCCTGCCGGGGGAAAAGGTGCCTTACAAGCCGGGCGCGGCGTATCTGGCGCGCAAGACCGAAGTGCCGGTCGTGCCGGTCGCGCACAATGCCGCCGATTGCTGGTCGAGACATTCGCTCCTCATCCGTCCCGGCACGATTACCGTCAGCATCGGGCGGCCTATTTCGACGTTCGGCAAGAACGACGCCCAAATCAATGCGGCAGTGGAAAACTGGATTGAAGGGGAAATGCGCGTCATCGCGCCTTACAGATACAGCCTGCCCTGAGTAATTCTTTAAAACCTTGCCGTCTGCAAGAACTGTAGGGGACGCTGGTTGCGTCCCCTACAAGTATTTCAATGCGTGGTACCTCTTCAATGTGCAAGACGCTCAGGCGCGGCCTGGGCAAGGCACCAGTCCGAGAGTTCCTGCACGGAATCCGCGCAAAAGAGCGACTGGGTAGCCATGAGCGCGGCTTTTGGGTGCGCGCCGTAGGTCACGCCAACGCCCGCGCAACCGGCATTGGCCGCCATCAGTAAATCATGGGTGGTATCGCCGATCATCACAACCCGGTCGGGCGTGATGGACAATTCCTCCATCAATTCCAGCAGCATGGTAGGGTGCGGCTTGGAAGGACATTCACTGGCCGTCCGGGTTGCGGCAAAACAATCGCGTAGGGTAAAACTATCCAATGCGCTTTCAAGTCCGGCGCGGGTTTTGCCGGTCGCAACCGCCAGGGTAAAACCCGCCTGACGCAAATCGGAAAGCAGACGTTCCACGCCGGGAAACAACAGGATGTCGTGATTGCTGGAAAAATAGTGATGCCGGTAGCGTTCCGCCATTTTGGGATACCAATGGGCGGGCATATTCGGCGTCAGATACTGCATGGCTTCCAGCAAGCCAAGGCCGATGACGTGCCGCGCCGCTTCTTCCGTGGGCGGCGGCACGCCCAGGTCGCGGCTGGCGGACTGGATGGCAAGCACGATTGCGGCGGCGGAATCCATCAGGGTTCCGTCCCAATCGAAAACGATCAGATCATAGGGTTTGTCCGGGTTCATCAGGGTTTGTCCAGGGCGGGGAAAAATTTTCGGCGAGATATTCGCGTGTCTCTATCGTATCAAGATGGCGCAAAAAATGCCGCAACGCTTCTGGCAAGGGAGAGATTAAAGTAAGGCGTTGGTTCTCAAGCGGATGCGGGCACTCCATCCGCGCGGCATGGAGCGCCATGCGTTTCAGCCCTTCCTTTCGCAACGCCTTGTTGAGCGCGAAATCGCCGTATTTGTCATCGCCCAGAATCGGATAGCCCAGATGCGCCAGATGTACGCGCAACTGGTGGGTGCGCCCGGTCTTCAACTGTCCTTCCAAGAGGCTCACACTCTGCCAACGCGCCAGCAGCCGAAAGACGGTATGCGCGGACTTGCCGGTTTCTGCGTCTACCCGTACCCGTCGCTCGCCTTCGGCAGTCAGATATTTGTAGAGCGGCAGCTTGACCTGCCGAACCTGCTCCAGCCAGCGGCCTTTGACCAGAATCAAATAGCGTTTGTCGGTCTCACGATTTGCGGCGCGGAACATGTCATGCAGGCGGGTCAAGGCAGCGCGTTTTTTTCCAATCAACAACACGCCAGAGGTTTCCCGGTCAAGACGATGCGCCAGTTCGAGAAATTTCGCCTCCGGTCGTTGTCGACGCAACAGTTCGATAACGCCGAGCGAAACGCCGCTACCGCCATGCACGGCAAGGCCGGATGGCTTATCTACCACCAGCAGGGCGGCATCCTCGTACAGAACCGGAAGTAGCGGAAGGTTCGCGGAAGGTTCAGCGCCAGAGCAGGAGCGGTTCCAGTCATTTTCCTTCGCCGCAACCCGCATGGGTGGCAGGCGCAGCCGGTCGCCTTCCTGCACGCGATAGTCCGCCGCAACGCGCTTTTTGTTGATTCGTACCTCGCCGCTTCGCAGAATCCGGTACAGGTGACTTTTCGGCACCCCCTTGCAATGCCGGATCAGGTAATTGTCCAGGCGTTGACCGGCCTCTTCGGGACCGATGAAAAGATAAACGACGGTTTTTTTGTCTGTTCCTGCCATTTTTGCACTATACTTGCCAACCGATTTTGCGCCGCGAACGATGAGCGCGCCATGTCGTAAGACC